>NZ_JBTMWV010000009.1:0-203534 GCF_054489345.1 Devosia sp. A369
TCAAAAATCGCACGCGCACATGAGACCCCCGCTCGGGCTATGCCCTCCCGGCGGTCTCATGTGCGCGCCAAAGGTGGCCTGGTCTTGCTCCGCCTAATGGCCGGATTTTACTCCGCCGTTGACAAGCAAACCAAAACTTATCCCCGCCCTCAAATCCTCCCGCATACTCCAGCCATCTCTCCGGGATACGGGCGGCGCTGCAGCGACCGGTGTCCGGGGCGACGGTCGGGAGGGTGGAGGTCGCGCTCCGCCCTGGGCTGTGCGGATGGGGCATTCGGGCATGGGGCTACGGTTCCATGCTGGGGCTTGCGGTCTGCCTTCCGAGAAAACCCGACGCCCCGAGGCGGTTTCGTCTCACTATTTATACCTTACCAGAGGCGATAGCCGCCTCGGGGCTCCGCTCGTTATTGCCATCGGCATCTGGCCGGGCGGCGCTTTCGCACGCGCCAATCCATGCTCCAAAATCGCCCCTCATCATATCAAGCTTTCTTTATATCCTTCTTGACCGCGACCGCTGGCGATGTCACAACCGCCTTATAATCGTTGGTTTTGAGCCATTTTCGTCAGTTTCGGGGGATACTCGTTGGCACGCTCGTCTTATCTCTTCACCTCGGAATCGGTTTCCGAAGGCCATCCGGACAAGGTTTGCGACCGGATTTCCGATGAAATCGTCGACCTGGTGTTCCGCGAAGCCAAAAAGAGCGGCATGGACCCCTCCCAGGTCCGGATTGCCTGCGAAACGCTGGCCACCACCAATCGCGTGATCATCGCTGGCGAGGTGCGCGTGCCCGAAACCCTGCTCAAGCACGGCAAGGACGGTCAGGTGCTACGCGACGCCGCCGGTCACCCGCTGGTCAATCCCTCCAAGTTCAAATCGGCCGCCCGCAAGGCCATCCGTGCCATCGGCTACGAGCAGGCCGGCTTCCACTGGAAGACCTGCAAGATCGACGTGCTGCTGCATGGCCAGTCGGCCGATATCGCGCAGGGCGTCGATGAGGCCGGCAACAAGGATGTCGGCGCGGGCGATCAGGGCATCATGTTCGGCTATGCCAGCCGCGAGACCCCGGAATTGCTGCCGGCGCCGATCTATTATGCGCACAAGATTCTCGAAAATCTGACCATCGCCCGCAAGGCCAATAACAGCGCGGCCGGCAAGCTCGGCCCCGATGCCAAGAGCCAGGTCACCGTGCGCTACGAAAATGGCAAGCCGGTCGGGGTCACCCAGATCGTGCTGTCGACCCAGCATCTGGACGAAACGCTGACCTCCGAAGATGTGCGCGTCATCGTCGAGCCCTATATCCGCGCCTCGCTGCCCGAGGGCTGGATCAACGCCGACACCGTCTGGCACGTCAATCCCACCGGTAAATTCGTCGTCGGTGGCCCCGATGGCGATGCCGGCCTCACCGGCCGCAAGATCATCGTCGATACCTATGGCGGCGCAGCGCCGCATGGCGGCGGCGCCTTTTCGGGCAAGGATCCCACCAAGGTCGACCGCTCGGCGGCCTATGCCGCGCGCTATCTGGCCAAGAATGTGGTCGCTGCCGGCTTTGCCGACCGCGCCACCATCCAGCTCAGCTATGCCATCGGCGTGGCCCAGCCGCTGTCGATCTATGTCGATCTGCATGGCACCGGCACGGTCGCCGAGGAAGCGGTCGAAATCGCGCTCGGCCAGGTGATGGACCTGACGCCGCACGGCATCCGCACCCATCTCGATCTCAACAAGCCGATCTATGCCAAGACCAGCGCCTATGGCCATTTTGGCCGCAAGGCTGGCCGCGATGGCTCGTTCTCCTGGGAAAAGACCGACCTGATCGGCGCCCTCAAGGCGGCGTTGAAGTAATCCCCGCCCGTTCCGGTCGCGGTATTGTGCATGAGAGGATTCCCGCGTAAGCGGGCATCTTCCCTTCGTTGACGACCGAAAAGGTCATCCCTGCTCACGCCGGGCTGACCCAGCCGATCCAAGGCCAGCATGACCAAGCCAGACCACGAACTCCCCAAGACGCGCTCGGGCGAACCGCGCGCCTTTTTCGGCCGCCGCTCCGGCAAGAAGCTGCATAGCGGCCAGCAGGCGGTGTTCGACGCCACCCTGCCCGACCTCGAAATCACCCTGAACGGCCAGCTCGATCCGCGCACGCTGTTTCCAGCTTCGGACCGGATCATCGTCGAAATCGGCTATGGCGGCGGCGAGCATCTGGCGCTGGAAGCCGGGCGATCTCCCGATACCGGCTATATCGGCTGCGAGGTGTTTACCGGCGGCATCGGCAAGATGGTGCAGACCATCGCTGCGGAGAATTTGCGCAATATCCGCCTGTTCACCGATGATGCGTTCAAGCTGCTGGTGGCGCTGCCCGACGCCTCGCTGGACGAGGTCTATCTGCTCTATCCCGATCCCTGGCCCAAGACGCGGCATCACAAACGCCGCTTTGTCTCGCCGACCACGCTCAACGAGCTGGCACGGGTGATCCGGCCGGGCGGTCAGTTCCACTTCGCCACCGATATCGAGGATTATGCCAACTGGACGCTGGCGCATATTCTGCGGGCGCCGCAATTCAGTTTCGCCCCCGAACAGCCGGGCGACTGGCATCAGCCCTATCCGGGCTGGCAGGCCACGCGCTACGAGCAAAAAGCCCGCCGCGAGGGCCGGCCGATCAGCTTTTATTTCAGCTTCACCCGGCGCTGATCACATTTTGAGGCAAGGGGGAACCTGCCGAAGTTTAATGAGGAAAGGCTCTGGAAGCGCCACAATCGCGCCTTATTATCGAACCCGACCACAATTTTGAGGTTCGCCATGCCCACTTTGTCTCCGTCCAGTCCGAACGAGAACGATGTGCTGATGGTCAGACCCGGCAAGTGGACGGTGACCGTTATCACCTTGCTGCGGGAGGACACCCGCCGCTTCAACGAGCTCAGGCGCGCTGGCGGCATTTCCCAGAAGACGCTGACTGTGACCTTGCGGGAATTGGAGCGCGATGGCTTCGTGACCCGCACCATGTATGCGACGATCCCGCCTCGGGTCGATTACGAGCTGACCGCGCTGGGACACGATCTGCTGACACTGGCCGACAGCCTGCGCGGCTTTGCCGATCGCAATCGCGAGCAGATGCAGGCGGCACGGGAGCGCTTCGATGCCCATGGCCACGACCCGGCCATCCGCCTCGTCGGGCATATCAGCTAGGCTAGAGGCGCCACCGACAAGAGCCGGCAGCGCCTGGGTAGACTGGTTAGAGAGCCACTGGCTGCAGCGAGCCGGGGGAGTAGAACTGCATCACCTGGCTACCGTCATCGAGGATAACATAGGCGCGGACCAGGCCGCTCCAGTCTTCGACGGCGGTGGCATTGATGCCGCGGCGGTTGAGTTCGGTGAGGACCGAATCGGCGACGAAGTCACGCATTTCGGGAGTGGTCTCGCCAAACGCGTTGTCGGCAAAAGCCGGGGCGGCAACGCCGACAAGGGCAGCGGCGGTAACCAGGGCAACTATCGTGTTCTTGATCATTTCGGTGTTCCTTTCGTGTTGAACACCACCGAAGTGATCCTGCCGACCGGCACTCTCAAGGGCTGATTTCAGCATTTTTGCCCTTGAACTTCGCTCCCGAGGCCCCAGAGTTCTATCAAGGTTCTCAAGGGCTTAAGCCGACCCTAAGTTCCCCTGGCGCTACCTGGTATCACCACGAGAACCCCTGACGATCGCGGGCCTTGGGCCGGGAACTATTGGCTCAGGTATGCGTCTAACGGGCACAAGGAGTTGGTCATGCCCGTCAGCGTCAAAATTCTCAAAACCGAACTGCTCACCCCCAATGTGCGGCGCTATCGGCTCGAAAAGCCGAAAGACTTTCATTTCGAGCCGGGTCAGGCGACCGAGCTGTCGCTCGACAAGGATGGCTGGCGTGACCAGAAGCGCCCCTTCACCTTCACCTCGCTCAATGCATGGGACGAACTCGAATTCACCATAAAGAGCTATCGCGACCATCCCGGCGTCACCAACCAATTGTGGACCGCCTGGCCCGGCGACCGGCTGCTGCTGCGCGATGTGTGGGGCACCATTACCTATAAAGGCCCCGGCACCTTCATCGCCGGCGGGGCCGGCGTCACCCCCTTCATCGCCATTCTGCGGCAGCTGGCCCAGGACGGCAAAATCGCCGGCAACCGGCTGATCGCCTCCTATCGCACCGAAAAGGACATCATTCTGCGCGATGAATTCGAGGCCATGGCGGGGCTCGAAACGCTATGGACCATCACCGATGATCCCGCCACCAGCCTGTCGCGAGCGCGGATCGATATCGACTTTCTCAAAACCCACATCACCGATTTCGCGCAGAACTTCTATCTCTGCGGCCCCGACCCGCTGGTGCATGATCTGCGCCAGGCCCTGAGCAAGCTGGGCGCGCGGGTCGAGCTGCTGACCTGGGAGCGCTGAAGCGGCGTCTCCAGCCTGCCCTTGCGGCGCGAGCGGTTCGGCGCTATATAGACGCCAACATCTCTAGCAATTTGCAGAGTGGGAGCCGCCCGGCCCCGCTCTTTTTTATTACCTGAAGGGACTGATGAGCTTCGATCTCGCAGCCAAGCGCTATATCAAGGAAACGGGCCTGGAAGCCCGGATCTCCCGTATCGTCGAGCCCGTGGCCAACGGTCTGGGCTTCGCACTCGTGCGGGTGAAGGTCACCCAGGAAAACGGGGGCACCCTGCAGATCATGGCCGAGGACGAACACGGCCGTTTCACCATCGTCAATTGCGAGGCGCTCAGCAAGGATCTGTCGCCGGTGCTGGACGTGGAAGATCCGATCGAGCGCGAATATCATCTCGAAGTCAGCTCCCCTGGCATTGATCGGCCGCTGGTGCGCCAGCGCGATTTCGCGGCCTATGTCGGCCACGAGGTCAAGATCGAGCTCAGCGACATGATCAATGGCCGCAAGCGCTATCGCGGCGTGATCAAGGCGGTGGACGACGAGGCGGTGACCGTCACCGTGCCCGACGCGCCCACCGGCACCGACCCAGACCATCGCCTGCTGCTCATAAATCTGGGCGAGGCCAAGCTGGTGATGACCGATGCCTTGATGGAAAAGGCGCGGCTCGACCAGGAAGCGCATCCCCTTGACGATGACGAGACCGAGACGGTCGAAATTGCCGATACTGACGATTCCGAGGAGACACATTAAATGGCTGTGAGCGCGAACCGCCTCGAACTGCTACAGATCGCAGATGCCGTTGCCCGCGAAAAGTCGATCGACCGCATGGTCGTGATCGGGGCCATGGAAGACGCCATGGAAAAGGCGGCCAAGGGCCGCTACGGCGCCGAGACCGAGATCAAGGTTGAGATCAACCCGCGCTCGGGCGAAACCCGCATGTGGCGTCTGCTGGAAATCGTCGAAACGATCGAAGAGACCAGCCGTCAGATCGACCTCAAGCATGCTCTGACCAAGTCGCCCGAAGCCAAGATCGGTGACTATCTGACCGAGCCGCTGCCGCCGATGGAATTCGGCCGTATTGCTGCGCAGTCCGCGAAGCAGGTTATCGTGCAAAAAGTGCGCGATGCCGAGCGCGAGCGCATGTATGACGAATATTTCAACCGCATCGGCGAGATCGTCAACGGCACCGTCAAGCGTGTCGAATATGGCAACGTCATCGTCGATCTGGGCCGTGGCGAAGCCATTATCCGCCGCGACGAGCTGATCCCGCGCGAAATGTTCCGCTATGGCGACCGCGTCCGCGCTTACGTCTATGACGTGCGCCGCGAACAGCGTGGCCCGCAGATTTTCCTCAGCCGCACCCATCCCCAGTTCATGGCCAAGCTGTTCATGCAGGAAGTGCCGGAAATCTATGATGGTGTCATCACCATCCGCTCGATTGCCCGCGATCCGGGCAGCCGCGCCAAGATTGCCGTGACCTCCTCGGACAGCTCCATTGATCCGGTCGGCGCTTGCGTCGGTATGCGCGGTTCGCGCGTTCAGGCCGTGGTGGCCGAGCTGCAGGGCGAAAAGATCGACATTATTCCGTGGACCGACAGCATTGCCGACCTCGTGGTCAGCGCGCTGCAGCCCGCCGATGTTGCCAAGGTGGTGCTCGATGAGCAGGCCGAGCGCATCGAAGTGGTTGTCCCCGACGAACAGCTGTCGCTGGCCATTGGCCGTCGCGGCCAGAATGTCCGCCTCGCGTCGCAGTTGATCGGCTGGGATATCGACATCCTGACCGAGCAGGAAGAAAGCGAACGCCGGCAGAAGGAATTCACCGAACGCTCGTCCCTGTTCATGGCTGCCCTTGACGTTGACGAGATGGTTGCCCAGCTATTGGCTTCGGAAGGCTTCTCCTCGGTTGAGGAACTGGCCTATATCGACGCCAATGAAATCGCTTCGATCGACGGGTTCGACGAAGAAACCGCTGGCGAAATCCAGAACCGCGCCACCGAATATCTGTCGGCCATCGACCAGGCCCATGACGAAGAGCGCAAGAAGCTCGGCGTCGCTGACGAGCTGTACGAGATTGCCGGCCTCACCGCCGCCATGCTCGAAGCCCTGGGTAAGGACGACATCAAGACGGTGGAAGACTTCGCCGGCTGCGCTGCGGACGATCTGATCGGCTGGAGCGAACGCAAGGATGGCGAGACCAAGCGCTTTGAAGGAACCTTCAAGGACTTCCCGATCAGCCGAGAGGAAGCCGAAGACATGATCATGCAGGCCCGGATCAAGGCCGGCTGGATCAATGAGGAAGACTTGCCGTCGATCGAAGGTGGCGAAGACGCCGAATTCACCGACGAGGCGACGGCTTAGGCCGTTTCGGAGCGAGGGACCAGATGGCCCGGCGCGAAGAAACGAGCAGGATGTGTGCTCTGACACGGGTTGAAAAACCCGTGGCGGAGCTGATCCGTTTTGTGCTCGGCCCCGATGATGTGCTGGTGCCTGATACGGAAGCCAAGGCCGAAGGCCGCGGCGTCTGGATCAGTCTCAACCGCGATCTGGTGGCCGAGGCGGTCAAGAAGAAGGTGTTTGCGCGGAGCCTCAAGACCGAGGTGACGCTGCCGGACGATTTGCCCGGCCTGACCCAGCTCCGGCTCGAGCAGCGTTATCTCAATGCGCTCAGCATGGCACGCAAGGCGGGCCAGCTGACCTTTGGCGCCACTAAAGTGCGCAGCCTGATCGATAGTGGTTCGCTGATCGCCCTGATTACGGCGACCGACGCGGCCGACGATGGCCGCAGCAAGATGGTCGGACCACTCAAGGCGCTGCATTACGCAGCGGCCGAAGACGGAATCGAAGGCTTCGATGTGCCCCATTTCGAATTGCTCGCCTCAGAGCAAATGGGTTTGGCACTCGGGCTGGAAAATGTGATACATGCTGCCCTAACAAGAGGGGCAGCAGCCCAAGCGGCAGTAGCAAAGGCCCGGAGACTGGCCTTATACATTGCCAAACCGACGGAACAGGACACCGACCGCGCTGCGGTTGACGGTGACCTTTTGCCCGAGGCCACCGACGAAAGACGCGAGATACATGGCTGATAACGACGACAAGCGCACCGACGACACTGGCGCCAAGAAGACGCTGACACTGAAGGGCGGCCCAGGCCTGGGCAACCGTCCGGGCATGTCGCGTGGTCCTTCGCGCTCGACGGTCGTCGTCGAGAAGCGCACGCGCCTGGTTCCCAAGCCCAATGCACCGAGCGCGCCCCATCGCCCCGCCGGCCCCCCGCAGGGTCAGCGGCCAGGATCCGGTCGCCCGGCCGCCGCACCACGCCCACCGCTGGGCCTGTCGGCAGCTGAAGCCGAAGCCCGCCGTCAGGCGTTGGCCCTGGCTGGCGCCCGCGCCGCCGAGGATCAGCAGCGCTTTGTCGCTGAAGAAGCGCGCCGCATGGAAGACGACGCTCGCCGTCGCCAGGTCCGTGAGGAAGCCGCCCGGCTCGAGCAAGAACGCGTCGCTGCCGATGCACCTTCCGAGCCGCAGGCTCCGGTCGCAGAAGCTCCGGCCGCAACGCCGGCCGCCGAAGCGCCTGCTGCTGCTGCTGCAACGGCAGCTGCGGCTCCCGCCGCAACGCCGGATGCCGCCGAGGCAGATTCCGACTATACACCGGCATCGCAGCGCAATCCGGGCCCGTCCAGCGTGCGCGTCGTCGCCGGCCGTCCTGGCCAGCCGCCGCGCCCGGTCCGTCCGGCCGGTGAGCGTCCGAGCGGCGGCAACACCCGCCCGGAAAGCGAACGTGGCGCCAATGCCCTGATCCGTCCCGGTGCTGCCGGTGCCCGTCCAGGCGGCGCCCCCGGCGCCCGTCCCTCGGGCACGGCTGGCCGTCCGGCCGGCGATCGTCGCCCGGGTGCTGGCATGGCGCCGATCGGCAACGTGCCGCCGGCACCGCCGAGCGAGGCCGATGGCCGCAAGATCCGTACGGGTGCACCGGCGACACGGCCGACCACCGAAGCTGAACTCGAGAACGCCCGCCGCGCTTCGCGCGCTGCGCCGGAACGGCCGACGCGCCGCGCTGGCCAGGATACCAATGCGCGTGGCCGCCTGACCGTGACCAATGCCGGCGCCGAGAGTGATCGTGATAAGGGTCCGTCCCTGGCCGCGATGCGTCGCCGCCGCGACAAGAAGATGGGCCGCAACCAGCAGGAAGCGCCCAAGCTCAGCCGCGAAGTCATCATTCCGGAA
Source organism: Devosia sp. A369 (assembly GCF_054489345.1). Lineage (NCBI taxonomy): Bacteria > Pseudomonadati > Pseudomonadota > Alphaproteobacteria > Hyphomicrobiales > Devosiaceae > Devosia > Devosia sp. A369. The sequence goes on from NZ_JBTMWV010000009.1 coordinate 8,629, forward strand.
GCCATCACGGTTGCCGAACTGGCCAACCGCATGGCCGAGCGCTCGGTGACCGTCATCAAGATGCTGATGGCGCAGGGCACCATGGCCACGATCAACGATGTGCTCGATGCCGATACGGCCGAGCTGATCGCCACCGAACTGGGCCACACCGTCAAGCGCGTGTCGGAAGCCGACGTTGAAGAGGGGCTGTATGACATCCCCGCCGACGACAAGGCCGAGGATCTGACCGATCGTGCGCCGGTCGTGACCATCATGGGTCACGTCGACCACGGCAAGACCAGCCTGCTTGACGCGATCCGCAACGCCAATGTGGTGTCGGGCGAAGCCGGTGGCATCACCCAGCATATCGGCGCCTATCAGGTTGAGCGTAACGGCGCCAAGATCACCTTCCTCGACACCCCGGGCCACGAGGCGTTCACCGCCATGCGTGCTCGCGGTGCCCAGGCCACCGATATCGCTATCCTGGTGGTGGCGTCGGACGACAGCGTGATGCCGCAGACCATCGAATCGATCAAGCATGCCAAGGCAGCTGGCGTTCCGATCATCGTGGCCATCACCAAGATGGACAAGCCTTCGGCCAATGCGCAGAAGGTTCGCACCGAGCTGCTGCAGCATGAAGTGTTCGTGGAAACCATGGGCGGCGACGTGCTCGACGTGGAAGTCTCCGCCAAGACCGGCGAAGGCCTCGACAAGCTGCTCGAAACCATCCTGCTGCAGGCCGAAGTGCTCGAGCTCAAGGTGGCCCGCGATGGGCGCGCCGAGGGCCTGGTCATCGAAGCCAAGCTCGATCGTGGTCGCGGTGCGGTTGCGACGGTCCTGGTGCAGCGCGGTACACTCGCCATCGGTGACATTCTAGTCGCCGGCACCGAGTTTGCCCGCGTCCGCGCCCTGATCAACGACAAGGGTGAGCAGGTCAAGGAAGCTGGTCCCTCCATTCCGGTGGAAGTGCTGGGCTTTACCGGCGTGCCGAGTGCGGGCGACCGCTTCTCGGTCGTCGAGACCGAAGCCCGTGCTCGCGAAGTCACCGAATATCGTCAGCGCGCCATCCGTGAAAAGACGGCCGGCGGCGGCGCTACCAGCCTCGAGCAGATGATGAATCAGCTCAAGGTGGCCGGCATTGCCAAGTTCCCGCTGATCATCAAGGGCGACGTGCAGGGTTCGGTGGAAGCCATCGTCTCCTCGCTCAACAAGCTGTCCACCGACGAAGTGTCGGCGCAGATCCTGATGAGCGCCGTGGGCGGCATCACCGAAAGCGACGTGACCCTGGCATCGGCCTCGAACGCCATCGTCATCGGCTTCAACGTCCGTGCCAACAAGCAGGCGACCGAACTGGCCACCCGCGACGGCATCGAAATCCGCTACTACAACATCATCTACGACCTGGTGGATGACGTGAAGAACGCGATGAGCGGGCTGCTGAAGCCTGAGCGCCGTGAAACCTTTATCGGTAATGCGGAAATCCTCGAGGTGTTCAACATCACCAAGGTCGGCAAGGTCGCCGGCTGCCGGATCACCGAAGGCATGGTCGAGCGTGGCTCGGGCGTCCGTCTTATCCGCGACAACGTCGTTATCCACGAAGGCAAGCTCAAGACGCTCAAGCGCTTCAAGGACGAAGTCAAGGAAGTCCAGATCGGCCAGGAATGCGGTATGGCCTTCGAGAATTACGAAGACATGCGCGCCGGCGACGTCATCGAATGCTTCCGCGTCGAGACCGTGCAGCGCACGCTGTAATCCGGTCCAGACCGTTAGAAATGCCAAAGGGCGCGGTGCAAACCGCGCCCTTTTTGTTGGCTGGGTCACCCCAAACAAAAAAGGCCCGCTCAGTGAGCGGGCCTTTCAATTTCAATCCCGGGTCCTTGTCGCGGCAGCAGGTAACTTTGTCTCGGTGACTACGGATTCCGAAACAAGGCGTCCCACTGCCGCGGCAGTGACCCGGGAGGGAGTTAGTTGATCACGACGACGCGGGCGCCGGTGGGCACGCGGGCATAGAGATCGAGAATGTCCTGATTCATCAAACGGATACAGCCGGAGGAGACGCTGGTGCCGATGGTGTAGGGCTCGGTGGTGCCGTGCAGGCGGAACAGGGTGTCGGCGCCATTCTTGTAGAGATAGAGGGCGCGCGGGCCGAGCGGGTTGGTGATGCCGCCCTCCATGCCGCCGGCATAGGGGCCGTAGCGCTCGGGTTCGCGGGCGATCATCGAGCGGGTCGGGGTCCAGCGCGGCCACTCGGCCTTGCGGCCAATGGTGGCCGTGCCGCGGAACACCAGCGATTCATCCTTGCCGACGCCGATGCCGTAGCGCAGCGCGCGGCCGCCTTCGAGCACCAGATAGAGGAAGTGCTGCGGCGTATCGATGACGATGGTGCCGGGGCGCTCGCTGGTCGGGTAGGGGACTTCCTGGCGCCACCACTGAGGATCGACGCGGCGCAAATCCATGGCAGCAATGGGGAATTTTTCTCCCAGCACCGCGCCATACATGCGCTGGTAATACGGGTCGATCTGGGGCTCCTGCACGACCGGCGTGCGGGTCGAGGAACAGGCGGCCAAGGCTACTGCGGGCAAACCGATCATGAATAGGCGACGAGAAAGCACGGTAATTTCCTGGGTCACGGGTGACGCAAAACTGTGTAGGGCCAATGACCTAAGCCGTGACCAGAAGCTTCGCTAGTGCAGGAAAGCCTCACTGCCCAAACGGGCGATTAAGGAAGCGGTTCCTCGCAAAAAAGTGATGGCTTCTGACCTGTTGCCGCAAGGCCACACCATAAAAAGAGGCCCGGATCGCTCCGGGCCTCGTCTTCCAGCATGCTGGCGATTTTCTTGTGGTTTGCTGCCTATTCGGCGGCTTCTTCGTTCTTGATTTCCTTGCCGGTCGCCTGATCGACGATCTTCATGGAAAGACGGACCTTGCCGCGCTCGTCAAAGCCGAGCAGCTTGACCCAGACCTTGTCGCCTTCCTTGACCACATCGGTGGTCTTGGCAACGCGGGCTTCGGCCAGCTGGCTGATATGAACCAGACCGTCCTTGGCGCCGAAGAAGTTCACGAAGGCGCCGAAATCGGCGGTCTTGACCACGGTGCCCTGATAGATGGCGCCGACTTCAGCTTCATCGGTGATCGACTTGATCCACTTGATGGCCGCTTCGATCTGCGAACCGTCCGAGGAGGCGATCTTGATGGTGCCGTCGTCTTCGATGTTGATCTTGGCGCCGGTCTTTTCGACGATCTCGCGGATCACCTTGCCGCCGGTGCCGATCACTTCACGGATCTTCTCGGTCGGGATCTTCATGGTCTCGATGCGCGGAGCGAATTCGCCCACTTCCGAACGGGACGCGGTGATGGCCTTGGCCATTTCGCCCAGGATGTGGATACGGCCGCCCTTGGCCTGCTCGAGAGCGATCTTCATGATCGCCTCGGTGATGCCGGCGATCTTGATGTCCATCTGCAGCGAGGTGACGCCGACTTCGGTGCCAGCCACCTTGAAGTCCATGTCGCCGAGGTGATCTTCGTCACCCAGGATGTCGGACAGCACGGCGAACTTCTCGCCTTCGAGGATCAGGCCCATGGCGATACCCGCCACCGGACGCGCCAGCGGCACGCCGGCATCCATCAGTGCGAGCGAGGTGCCGCAGACGGTTGCCATCGACGAGGAGCCGTTGGATTCGGTGATCTCGGACACGATACGGATCGTGTAGGGGAATTCTTCGACCGACGGACGGATCGGGTTGATGGCGCGCCAAGCGAGCTTGCCGTGACCGATTTCGCGACGACCGGGCGAACCCATGCGGCCAGCTTCACCAACCGAATATGGAGGGAAGTTGTAGTGCAGCAGGAAGTTCTGCTTGTAGGTGCCTTCGAGCGAGTCGATATACTGCTCGTCTTCGCCGGTGCCGAGGGTGGCAACGACCAGCGCCTGGGTTTCGCCACGGGTGAAGATGGCCGAACCATGGGTGCGCGGCAGAATGCCGACTTCCGACACGATGGGACGCACGGTCGACAGGTCGCGACCGTCGATGCGCAGGCCGGTGTCGAGCACGTTCCAGCGCACGATCTTGGCCTGGAGGGTGTGGATCACTTCGCTGAGGGCTTCGCCGGAGACTTCACCCGACTCGACCTTGGCAGCAAAAGCTTCCTTGACCTTCTTCTTGGCAGCGTCGACAGCAGCGTAGCGATCTTCCTTCTTGGTGATCTTGTAGGCGGCGCGCAGATCGGCTTCGGCAACCGCCAGCACGTCCTTTTCCAGATCCGAATAGTCCGGAGCGTGGAAATCGCGGGGTTCCTTGGCGGCCAGCTCGGCCAGCTTGATGATGGCAGCGATCACCTTGCGGCTCTCGGCATGACCGAACATCACGGCGCCCAGCATGATTTCTTCGCTGAGTTCCTTGGCTTCGGACTCAACCATCAGCACGGCGTCTTCGGTGCCGGCCATCACGAGGTCGAGCTTCGACTCGGAACGACGGTCAACCGGCAGGTTCAGCACATATTCGCCATCGACATAACCGACGCGAGCCGCACCGATCGGGCCCATGAAGGGAATGCCCGAAATGGTCAGCGCGGCAGAGGCAGCGACCAGCGCCAGCACGTCCGGGTTGTTTTCCATGTCGTGCTGCAGAACGGTGACGACCACCTGGGTCTCGTTCTTGTAGCCATCGGGAAACAGCGGGCGGATCGGACGGTCGATCAGGCGCGAGGTCAGCGTCTCGTTTTCGGTCGGACGGCCTTCACGCTTGAAGTAGCCGCCCGGGATCTTGCCGGCGGCGAAGTATTTTTCCTGGTAGTTGACGGTCAGCGGGAAGAAATCCTGCCCCGGCTTGGCCGACTTGGCGCTCACGACAGTGGCGAGCAGCACGGTCTCGCCCAGGGTGGCGAGCACTGCGCCATCGGCCTGGCGGGCCATCTTGCCGGTCTCGAGCGTCAGGGGCTGACCGCCCCAGTTGAGCTCGACCTTATGGTGATCAAAATTGATCGTCATGTTTTTCGTCTTTCCATTCTGCCGGTTGAGCGGAAACGTGGGGGCGTAGCAATCCCACGAACTCAGCCGGTGTGCCCGCACCTGCTACTGCACCCCATGTGCAGCCCAGGCTCAAAATCAGGCACTGTTCACGTCTGGCGGTGACGAAACATGAGCAAGACAACAAGCAGCTCCCAGAGAATTCCCTGGCGGTCGCGCGGTCGAACCGGAAAAGTCTGCAACTTTTCCTGACCACGCTCCGTCTGGGAAGCCTCACGGATCAAAACCAAAATGTTGATTTTGTGCGCGTGAGGCGGGGGAGCGGCCAATAATCCTGCCATGCTCCGGCATGCGCCGGTCTACGCTTCCAGCGTCTTGATCTTCACGTGAGGACGGCCTGCAAAGCCCGATTTTCTGCGCTTCCGGTGCTCACGTACCTGAGTACGCTCCGCTCCGGTTCTCGAAAACCGGGTTTTCGGCTCGCCCTGACGTGATCTCAAGGCGCTGGTGACGGCTGCGGGGGAAAAGCCCCGCAACCGCAATTCGGTTGGACGCGTTAGCGACGCAGGCCGAGACGCTCGATGAGCGACTTGTAACGGGCGTCGTCAACCTTCTTGACGTAGTCAAGCAGGCTGCGGCGGGTCGAAACCAGCTTCAGCAGACCGCGGCGGGAATGGTTATCCTTGCCATGGCCCTTGAAGTGCTCGGTGAGGTTGGCAATGCGCTCGGACAGGATGGCCACCTGGACTTCCGGAGAACCGGTATCGTTCGGCTTGATGGCATATTCCTGGATCAGAGCATATTTGCGCTCAGCAGTGATCGACATCGGATAGATCCTTTACATAAGAGGATTGGGTCGCCCCGGCCGGGATGTCGTCCAGGAGGGGCCATGAAAGCCTCGGGCAAGTGGGCCAAAGACTGGCGTCCCTATAGTGCAAAGCGGGCGGGAAAGCCAGAATTTATTGGCATGTGGGGGAGGGGCTGGGCGTTGCGGATGTCAGTTCGCCGCCTCGGAGGCCTGTTGCTTAATTTCGGTCGCTAAACGCGGTGTCATCCCGGCCTTGAGCCGGGACCCATCTCGAGATGGAACCACCGGCAGGATCTCAGGATGGGCCCCGGCTCAAGGCCGGGGTGACATCGGGGTTGGCGCTAGAAAATTCCTCAATTCCGCTCAGTATTTGGCGCTGGAATCGCTGGCCGGGAAGCTTTCGTCCACGGCGTCGTCCTGTTTGTCCCAGGCGCTGGGCTTGTCGGCCTGGGCGTCCTTGCCGGCATTGCGCACCTGCACCGGGGAATCCTTGGGGCCGGGTTTCTTGCCGTTTTTCATGGCGGCGGCGTCGTCAGTCTTGTTCGGTTTGGTCATTTTGCAAACTCCCATGGGTTGGGAGAGAAACCCGCCACGCGCCTGCATGGTTGCAGACCCTTGGAGTCTGCGCCCATCCTCTGATAAAGAGCCGGCATGACCGAGACCCGCGCCAATACCAAGAAGCTGTTCATCAAGACCTATGGGTGCCAGATGAACGTCTATGACAGCGACCGCATGAGCGATGCGCTGGCGCCGCATGGCTATGAAACCACGCTGGATATGGCGCAAGCCGATCTGGTGCTGCTCAACACCTGCCATATCCGCGAAAAGGCCTCGGAAAAGGTATTTTCCGAGCTGGGACGGCTCAAGGAATTGCAGAGCGAGCGCCGCGCCGTGGGCGGCGACATGCTGATCGGCGTGGCCGGCTGCGTGGCGCAGGCCGAGGGCGAGGAAATCGCCCGCCGCGCCCCGGTGGTCGACATGGTGTTCGGCCCGCAATCCTATCACCGGCTTCCCGATATGCTGGCGCGGGCCGTGGCGCAGCAGCATCTGCATCCGAGCCTGAAAGTGCCGGTGATCGACACCGACTTCCCCGAGGAAGACAAATTCGAGCATCTGCCGGCGGCGCGCAAGGAAGTGACCATCAAGCGCGGGCTGACGGCGTTTCTCACCGTTCAGGAAGGCTGCGACAAATTTTGTTCGTTCTGCGTGGTGCCTTATACCCGCGGGGCGGAAGTCTCGCGGCCGGTTAGCCAGATCATTGCCGAGGCGCGCGGGCTGGTCGACGCCGGGGTCAAGGAAATCACCCTGCTGGGGCAGAACGTCAACGCCTATCACGGGCTTGATGGCGCCGGGCGCGTGGTTGGGCTGGGCGAGCTGGCGTTTCTGCTGGCCGAAATTTCCGGCCTGGAGCGACTGCGCTATACCACCAGCCATCCGCGCGACATGGATGACGCACTGATCGCGGCGCATCGCGATCTCGATATTCTGATGCCCTATCTGCATCTGCCGGTGCAGTCGGGCAGCGACCGAATTTTGAAGGCGATGAACCGCCGGCATACCGCCGCCGAATATCTGGCGGTGATCGAGCGGATCAAGAATGCGCGGCCGGATATGGCGCTGTCGGGCGACTTCATCGTCGGCTTCCCCGGCGAGACGGATCAGGATTTCGAGGACACGCTGCGGCTGATCGCCGAGGTTGGCTATGCCTCGGCCTATTCGTTCAAATATTCCACCCGTCCGGGCACGCCGGGGGCCAATCTGGGCGACCAGATCGACGAAGCGGTCAAGAGCGAGCGGCTATATCGGCTGCAGCATCTGGTCGATATGCAGACCACGGCGTTTCACGCGTCCTGTGTGGGCCAGACGCTGCCGGTGCTGATCGAGCGGCCGGGCCGCATGGCAGGGCAGGTGGGCGGACGTTCGCCCTATCTGCAGGCCGTGCATCTGGACGGCAGCCCGGATTTGATCGGGGCGATCCATCAGGTGGAAATTATCGGAACCAGCACCAATTCGTTGTTGGGCCGGCTGAAGGCGGCGGCGGCGGCTTAGGACTTGCTTTGCGGCCGACCTGGCCGCAAGCTCTCGAGGTTCCGGGTTCCTGGCCAAGCAGGATGGCGATGCCGCCAAATGACGAGATCTCGCCCAAGCCGGTCTGGCTATCGATCTGGCATGGCCTGAAATGCCGATGCCCGCGTTGCGGCAAGGGCTGGCTGTTCCACCACTATATCGAGCAGGTTGAGCACTGCGCGAATTGTGGCGAACCGCTTGCCCGCTACCGGGTGGGGCTGTTTCTGCCGCTGATCGTCATCACGGTGATGGTGCATATCATCGGCTTCACGATGCTGGAAATGGAACTGCATGGGCGTGGCAGCCCCTTGATCTACCTCTATGTGCTGGTGCCGCTCGCGGTCATTGTCCCACTCGCCATCCTGCCTTCGAGCAAGGGCGCGATCATCGGGCTGCTCTGGGCCAAGGGCTGGAGCGACGAGCAGGACCGCTGACGCCGGTCGCCCTGTGCCCCGCCATTCGGGCATAGCCCTCATGGCCTCCAGAGCTAAAATCGCTCCACCGGAGCGATTTTGCCGTTTGGGCCGCTCTGGAGCGTCACAATATTGCTACAGACAGCGGACCCAAATCGTCCTAGCCTCGTTAGCATATCGTGGCGCAGGCCCGCGCCACCCTCTTCCGGGAGCCACACCAGTTTGAGCAGGCACTTGTCACCGACCGCAGACAACGCACTCGCAACCCAACTCGAACTCGCTTTTGAAGACAATCGTCTCGCTGCCCAGCTGTATGGCGATTTTGACCAAAACCTGGCGCTGATCGAACAGCGGCTCAAGGTCACGGCCACGCCGCGCGGCAATCACGTTCTGCTGAAAGGCGCCGCCTCGTCGGTCGATCAGGCCCGAAGGGTGCTGGAATCGCTGTATGGCTCGCTCGAAGAAGGCCGCAGCGCCAATATTTCCGACGTCGACGGCGTCATCCGCATGATCGAGACCGAGGATAGCCAGCTGACGCTGCCGACGCTGGAGCGTAAGGGCAAGGTGCGCATGGCCCAGATCGCCACGCGCAAATCCACCATCGTCGCCCGCACCCCGGCCCAGGACGCCTATATGCGCGCCATGGAACGCAGCGAGCTGGTATTCGGCGTCGGTCCGGCCGGTACCGGCAAGACCTATCTGGCGGTGGCGCATGCCGCGTCGCTGCTGGAACGCGGCGATATCAACCGCATCATTCTCTCCCGTCCGGCGGTGGAAGCCGGCGAGCGTCTCGGGTTCCTCCCCGGCGACATGAAGGAGAAGGTGGACCCCTATCTGCGGCCGCTTTACGACGCGCTCTACGACATGATGAAGCCGGAAAATGTCGAGCGCTGTCTGACTTCGGGGATCATCGAAGTGGCGCCGCTGGCCTTTATGCGCGGCCGGACCCTGGCCAATGCCGTGGTCATTCTCGACGAGGCGCAGAACACCACCTCGATGCAGATGAAGATGTTCCTCACGCGCCTGGGCGAGAATTCCAAGATGATCGTCACCGGCGATCCGACCCAGGTCGATCTGCCGCGCGGCGAGCGCTCGGGGCTGATCGAAGCGGTGCATCTGCTTGATGGCGTCGAGGGCGTGCATATTTCGCGCTTCAACGATAAGGACGTGGTCCGTCACGCGCTTGTCGGCCGCATCGTGCGGGCCTATGAAGCCGATACCGCAAAACGACTGGCCGAAAAGGCCGGCGAAGGAAATATCCGCTGACTTCTCTACCGCTTGAAATCGCTATTATCCGCAATGACGACGCCTGGCCGGAGGATCTCGATCCCCTGGCCGAGCGCGCCGTGCTGGAAGCCCTCAAACAGGCCAAGGCCAAGGTCAAAGGGGCGGCGGAGCTGTCGATCCTGCTGACCAATGACGCGGAACAGCGCGAGCTGAACCAGCAATGGCGCGGCATCGACAGTTCCACCAATGTGCTGAGCTTCCCCCAGATCGAGCCGTTCGAGCCGGTGGTGGGCATATTGGGCGACATCACGCTGGCGCGCGAGACGCTGCTGGCTGAAGCCGATGAGCAGGGCGTCAGCTTCGAGGCGCATTTTACCCATCTCGTGGTGCATGGATTTTTGCACATTTTGGGTTATGATCACCTGACCGATGACGAGGCGACCGAGATGGAAAGCCTCGAAACCCGTATTTTGGCCGTTTTGGGGGTCGATGACCCCTATTCTGACTAGGCCTGCGACCCTATATTCGTCGGTGCAGTATTTCCGTTTGAGGATAGAAAGCCGCTTAGGTGCGGCGCCATGCAATGAACGACAGCGACAGTTTGGGCCCCTCGGCGCCCGCCAATCCCGAGCCTCCTTCTAGCCCCGCCTCCGTGCCTGCACGGGGGCCTTCGATCTGGAACCGCCTGCGCGCCATGCTCGCTCGCGGCACGGTTTCCCTGCGCGACGATTTACAAGTTGCGCTCGATGAACAGGGGAGCGCCGAATCTGCGGATTTTTCCGAGAGCGAGCGCACCATCCTGCAAAACGTGCTCAAGCTGTCCGATGTGTCGGTCGGCGACGTCATGGTGGAGCGCAGCGACATCCAGGCCGTCGATACTGACGTCAATCTGGGCACGCTGATCGCCAAATTCCGCCAGGTCGGTCATTCCCGCCTGCCGGTCTATGACGACAATCTCGACAACATCGTCGGCTTCATCCACGTCAAGGACGCGCTGGGCAAGATCACCGATCCGGTGACCGACCCGACCAAGGATGTGCCGGTCAAGCTGATCTCCCCGGTGTTGCGGCAGAAGCTGAGCAAGCTCGACATCACCCGCCAGGCGATGTTCGTGCCCACCTTCATGCCGGTGGGCGATCTGCTGCAGTCGATGCGCGCCTCTCGCGTGCATATGGCGATCGTGGTCGACGAATATGGCGGCACCGACGGTCTGGTGACCATCGAGGACCTGCTCGAAGCCGTGGTCGGCGAGATCGAGGACGAGCATGACGAGCTGGCCGCGGCGCTGATCCGCAAGGTCGGCGTCGACACCTATATCGCCGATGCCCGCGCCGAATTGAGCGATGTGCGCAGCCTGATCGGACCGGATTTCGACCCCGGCGAATATGCCGAGGAAGTGGACACGATTGGCGGGCTGGTGTTCGACCTGGCCGGGCACGTGCCCAAGCGCGGCGAACGGGTGACGCGGCTGGCCGGCTTTGAATTCGAAGTGCTGGCTGCCGACAGCCGCCGCATCAAGCGGCTGCGCATCCGCCGCCAGCGCGACGGCGGCGAGGTGCTGGCCATTACCGACCAGCGCAGCGACGCCCAGAAGGCGGCCGCTGAATAAGCTTACAGCTTTGGGGGAAGCATGACGGTTCATCGGTTTAACGCCAGTGTCTGGCACAATGTGCTGGGCACGGTGCCGGCTGCCTTGACCATCGCCGATGGCGACAGCGTCATCACCCAGACGCTGGATGCAGCGGGCTTTGACAAGGACGGGGTGCAGCGCGCCTCGGGCCCCAACCCGATGAATGGGCCGATTTTTGTCACCGGCGCCGAACCGGGCGATAGTTTGCGGGTGGAAATCCTGCGGATGACGCCGATCCGTGACCGGGGTTGGACCCGGGCGGCGCTGGCGGCCAATGTGCTCGACCCCGAACGCGCCCGCGACCTCTCGCCGCGCGACCGGACGGAATGGATCATCGAGAATGGCACGGTGCGGCTGGAGCAGCCGGTTGCCGGACTGGAGCATCTGGTGCTGCCGCTGGAACCGATGCTGGGCTGTTTCGGCGTGGCGCCGCATAGCGGTCAGGCGTTTTCGACCGCCACCAGCGCCGAAAACGGCGGCAATATGGATTATCGCGGCTTTGGGCCGGGGACGACTGTGTGGTTGCCGGTGGCGGTGCCGGGGGCGCTGTTCTTCCTCGGCGATGGCCACGCCATCCAGGGCGACGGCGAAATCGTCGGCACCGGGGTGGAAACGGCATTCGAGGTCGAAGTGCGGCTGAGCGTGATCAAGCAGCAGGCATTGAGCTGGCCGCGCGGCGAGACCGCAGACGCGATCTTTACCGTGGGCAATGCCCGCCCGCTCGAACAGGCCTTGCAGCATGCCACCAGCGCGATGCTGGACTGGCTGATGGGTGAGTTTGGGCTGAGCCAGATCGCGGCCAGCCATTTGCTGGGGCAGGTGGTGCGCTACGAAGTCGGCAATGTGTTCGACCCGGCCTATACCATGGTGTGCAAGATCGAAAAGCGCTGGTTGCCGCGCGGGGGGTGACGTTCCGACCACCTTGCGGCGGCGGCGAGATCTCGGGATGGGTCCCGGCTCGAGGCCGGGATGACATCGGGTATGTTGAAACAAAAAGGCCCAGGGATTACTCCCTGGGCCTTTTGGCTTGCTGCTTGACTGAAATCAGACCTGCTGGACGGCTTCGACGCCGGGGACGAAGTGGCGGAGCAGGTTTTCGATGCCGCTTTTGAGCGTGGCAGTGGAAGACGGGCAGCCCGAGCAGGCGCCCTGCATATGCAGGAAGACGGTGCCTTCCTTGAAACCCTTGAAGATGATGTCGCCGCCATCCATGGCCACGGCCGGGCGCACGCGGGTGGCCAGCAGCTCCTTGATCACTTCAACGGTTTCGCTGTCTTCGGCTTCGAAGAATTCCTCGACTTCGTCGTGATTGGCCACCTCAGCGGCGCCCTCGACGATCACCGGCTTGCCGGAGAGGAAATGGTCCATGATGACGCCGAGAATGGCCGGCTTGATATGGGCCCAATTGGTGTCGTCCTTGGTCACCGAGATGAAATCGGAACCAAGAAACACCCCGGTCACCCCGGAGATGGAAAACAGGCCCTGCGCCAGCGGCGAATTGACCGAGGCCTCGACGCTGCGGAAATCGCGCGGCTCACCAACCAGCACATCGCGCCCCGGCAGGAACTTGAGGGTCGCGGGGTTGGGCGTGGCTTCGGTCTGAATGAACATCTGGCGCCTCTGAAGTTTACGATTAGAACGCTTCTAAAATAGACTTTTGGCGGCGAAGTGCAAGGGCGTTTCCGCATAGCGACCACGTGCCGCCTTCACGGCTCGCCCGGGCAGGGATAGCCAAAGCGCATGATCCAGATCTTTCGCAGCGTCGGCCTTATCGAAGGCATCACCACTCTGGCCCTGTTTGGGGTGGCCATGCCACTCAAATATGGCTTCGACTATCCGCATCTGGTGCCGCCAGTGGGCATGATCCACGGCGTCGCGTTCGTGGTCTACCTGATCGCCATGGTGATCTGCCTATGGGGTCGAGGCTTTAGCGCCGGGGAATGGGCACGGACCACGGTCGCGTCGTTGTTTCCGTTCGGGACGTTTTTGAATGACGGGATGTTGAAGCGCAAGCAGCTGGCGGCAAGCGCTGCTTAGGTCCACCGCGCCGTCACCCTCGGGCTTGACCCGAGGGGGTTGCACTCACGCGGCGCTCAGCAAGTGAAGAGCCCTCGGGTCAAGCCCGAGGGTGACGCGCGGTGGTGGTTGGAGCCTTGCCATTCGAGCGCAGCTCTCATGGCCTGCTTCCCTAAAATCGCGCCACTGGCGCGATTTTGCCTGCGGCCGGTCAGCAGATGGCGATGATCTCGTCGTCGGTCATGCGGCCGGGGACGACGGTGAGGGGGATGGGCAGAGCGTTGGAGCGGCTGGCGAAATGGGCGACCAGCGGGCCGGGGCCTTCGCCGGAGGTGGACGCCGCCAACACCAGAATGGCGATGTCGCGGTCCTGATCAATCACGCGCTCGATTTCTTCGGCGGCTTCCCCCTCGCGGATCACCGATTCGCTGCGCACTTCGCCAATGTCGCGGATGCGAGCGAGACGGGCATCGAGATTGCGCTCGGCCTCCTCGACCGCCTCGGCGCGCAGCACGGCTTCGACGCCCAGGCCGATGAATTCGGGCTTCTGCACCACGCTCATCAGCACCACGGTGCCGCCGGTGCGCTTGACCCGATAGGCGGCAAAGGTCAGCGCCCGCTCGCATTCGGGCGTTTCGTCGATGACGACGAGGAATTTACGCTTGTATTCAGTCTGGGAAACCATGGCGCCCCTGCATTTTTTGTCGCTGGAAACGCTTCAGCGAATGAAGCCGACAATATTGCGGACATCGACCATTGTCTTCTCCGCAATTGCACTGGCGCGCTCGGCGCCGTCCCGCAGGATGGCGTCAATGGTCGCCGGGTCCTCGATCAGCCGCCGCATTTCGTCGGCCATCGGCGCCAGCTGGGCCACCGCCAGATCGGCCAGAGCCGGCTTGAAAGTGCCCCAGCCCTTGCCGCCATATTGGGCAATGACTTCGCTCTTGGTCAGATCGGCCAGAGCGGCATAGATGCCCACCAGATTGTCCGCCTCGGCGCGACCGGCCAGGCCCTCAACGGTCTCGGGCAGGGGCTCGGGATCGGTGGTGGCGCGCTTGATCTTCTTGGCGATGGCGTCGGCGTCGTCGAGCAGGGAAATGCGCGACTGGTCGGACGGGTCCGACTTGCTCATCTTCTTGGTGCCATCGCGCAGGCTCATGATGCGGGTGGCCGGGCCGGCGATCAGCGGCTCGGTGATGGGGAAAAACTCTTCGTCCAAGCCTTCGGCGGTAATGGACTTGGCATAGTCATTGTTGAACTTGGCAGCGATATCGCGCGTCAGTTCGAGATGCTGCTTCTGGTCGTCGCCCACCGGCACATGGGTGGCCTTGTAGAGCAGGATATCGGCGGCCATCAGCGAGGGATAGGCCAGCAGCCCCAGCGACACATTCTCGGAATTCTTGCCGGCCTTGTCCTTGAACTGGGTCATCCGGTTCATCCAGCCGATGCGGGCAATGCAATTGAACACCCAGGCCAGTTCAGCATGCTGGCTGACCTGGGACTGGTTGAAGATGATCGAATTTTTGGGATCGACCCCGGCGGCGATGAAGGCGGCAGCCACTTCGCGGGTGGCGCGGCGCAGATCATCGGGCTCCTGCCAGACGGTGATCGCGTGCATATCCACCACGCAATAGATGCATTCATAGCTCTGCTGCAGCGGCACGAAACGGCGGATGGCGCCGAGGTAGTTGCCCAGATGCAGATCGCCCGAAGGCTGGATGCCGGAGAAAACGCGGGGAGTGAAGGTCATGGGATCAGCCGTTCGATAATGCGGTTGTTGGGCCCGTTCTATATGGGCGGAGGCATAATGGGAACCGGGGGTGGGATTAGCGCCGCCGCAGGCGGCGGAGCAGCAGCCCGAGCGGCTGGACGCCGGAGACGTGAATCAGGGTGAAATAGAGCGCCATGCCGAACAGCACCAGCGTCCCCAACACGCCGATCTGCTCCCAGATCGGGGCCGCCGTCGTCATATGCGCCGCGCCGCGCGCCGCCAGCAGAAACAGCGCACCGCCCATGATGATGCTGATGGCGATGATCAGGCCGTGCTTGCGCCAATCAGCCAGGCCAAGGGCAAAATGGCCGCGCCGCGCCAGAAACACCGCCAGCAGAATGGCGTTAAGCCAGGCGGCGACCGAGGTGGCGATGGCGATGCCGACATGCAGATAGGTCGGGAACAGCAGCAGCGACAGCACGATATTGGCGACCACCGAAATGCCGGCGAAAATGGTCGGGGTCACGGTGTCCGCGCGGGCGAAATAGCCCGGTTGCAGCACCCGAATCAGCACATAGGCGGGCAGGCCGGTGGCAAAGGCGATCAGCGCCTGGGCGGTCTGTAGCGTGGCTAGCGCATCGAAGGCGCCGCGTTCGAACAGCACCCGCACGATGGGTTCGGCCATGGCGATCAGTGCGGTGGCGGCGGGCATCGACAGCAGCATGGCGATGAGCAGCGACTGATCCTGGGTGGCGCGGGCCTCGGCGTCGCGGCCGCCGGTCAGATGGCGCGACAATTCGGGCAGCAGCACGGTGCCGATGGCGATGCCGATAATGCCGAGCGGCAATTGATAGAGCCGATCGGCATAGTTGAGGATGGAAATGGCGTTATCGGCGCCCGAGGCGATGATGGTGCCGACGAAAATATTGATCTGGGTGATGCCGCCAGCCAGGATCGCCGGAATCGCCAGCACCCAGAAGCGCCGCACTTCGGGATCGAGCCGGGGCAGGCGGAAGGCGGGCAGGAAATCGGCGCGTTTGATCGCCGCCCAGACCAGCCAGAGCTGGGCGAGGCCGCCGACCATGGTGGCGCAACTGACCCAGATGGCGGCGCCGACCTGGTCCTGCGCCCAGAAGGTGACCAGCGGAATCATCGCGGCGATATTGACCAGATTGAGCAGCACCGGGGCAAAAGCGGCGGCAAAGAACCGGCCGAGGGAATTGAGGATCGCCCCATAGGCGGCCATCAGCGACATGCAGGCCAGATAGGGGAACATGATCCGCGTCAGCAGCACGGTGAGGTCGAATTTTTCCGCGTCATCGGTAAAGCCGGGGACGAAGGCCACCATCAGCTGCGGCATGAAGATTTCGGCCAGGATGGTCACCACCACCAGCATGGCGACGAGCCAGCTCATGATGCGCGCCGCCAGATCGAGCGCCGCATCGGGGCCGTCCTGCTCCAGCGCACCGGAAAACATCGGCACGAAGGCGGTGTTGAAGGCGCCCTCGGCAAATAGCCGGCGGAACAGATTGGGAAAGCGGAAGGCGGCGAAAAAGGCGTCAGCAGCGGGGCCGGTGCCGAGCACGGCGGCCATCAGCGCATCGCGGGCAAAGCCGGCGACGCGGGAGACCAAAGTGAGGCCGCCGACGGAGAGGAAATTGCGGTAAAGGCTCATGGGTGGGGGCTACCCATTATTCAACGGCTTGGGGTGGAACACCGCCATCAGCGCGTCGTGAATCTTGCGCTGGCGCGGCTTGCTCATGATTTTCTGGCCGGTGAGGTCGGTGACGTAGAAAACGTCGACGGCCTTTTCGCCATAGGTGCCGATATGGGCCGAGCCGATGGTCAAATTGAGGTCGGCGATCTGATGGGTCAGCGAGTGCAGCAGGCCCATGCGGTCGAGCCCGGACACCTCGATGACGGTGAATTTTTCCGACAGCACATTGGAGACGGTGACCTGCGAGGGCACGGCGAAGGGTTTGAGGCGCTTGTTGTGGCGGCTTTCCTTGCCCAGATCGATGAGGATCTGCCGCTTGCCCTGCAGCAATTGGCGGACGGTATCGATGATGCGGGTGGCGCGGACCTTTTCATCCTCGTCGGAGGTAAAGGAACGGCGCAGGCGAAAGGTGTCGATGGCGTGGCCGTCGCGGGTGGAGAAAATCTGCGCCCCGATAATGGAGGCATCCTGCATGGTGCAGGCGCCGGCAATCAGCGACAGCAGGCGCGGATGGTCGGGCGTGTAGAAATTGACCTCGGTAATGCCCTCGAAGGCCTTGACGCGGATGGAACCGGCAAAGCTCTCGCCAGCCAGATCGGCCTGGCGGATCATGCGGGCATGTTCGACCTGCAATTCGGGCTCGGCGCGCAGCCAGTAATGGTCGTAATGGCGGGCGACATAGGTGGCCACGTCGTCGGCGGGCCAGGCCTGCAGCGCCTCGGCCAGCTCGCGGCGGGCAGTCTCGATGCGGTCGGACTGGGTGACCTGGCTGTGGCCGCCGGAGAGCAGCGGTTCGGTGGCGTAATAGAGGGCGCGCAGCAGGCTGCCCTTCCAGCCGGTCCAAACGCCGGGACCCACCGCGCGGATATCGCAGGCGGTGAGGATCATCAGCAGCGCCAGGCGCTGCGGCGACTGCACCAGCTCGGCAAAAGCCTTGGCGGTTTCGGGGTCCTGAATATCGCGGGCCTGGGCGATGGCGCTCATCAGCAGATGATGCTCGATCAGCCAGGAGACGGTATCGGTTTCGGCCGGTGACAGGCCGAAGCGCGGGCAGAGCCGGCGGGCGATGCGGGCGCCGGCGATGGAATGGTCCTCGGGGCGGCCCTTGGCGATATCGTGCAGGAACAGCGCCACATAGAGCAGGCGGGTATCGTTGAGCTGGGGCAGCAGTTCATGGGTCAGCGGCAGCTCGTCGCGCATGCCGCCATTGGCGATATTGGCCATGACGCCGACGGCGCGGATCAGATGCTCGTCCACCGTATAGTGGTGGTACATGTTGAACTGCATCAGCGCGACGATCTTGCCGAATTCTGGGACGAAACGGCCGAGCACGCCGCTTTCGTTCATCTGGCGCAGGATGCGTTCCACCGATTGCGGATCGGTGAGGATGGTCAGGAAATGCTCATTGGCCTTGCGGTCACTGCGCAATTTGTTGTCGATCAGGCGCAGCGAGCGGGTGATGACCTTGATGGCATCGGGGTGGAACAGCAATTGTTCGCGCCCGGCGACCAGGAAAATGCGGATCAGATTGACCGGATCGCGCTCGAACACGTCGGGGGCGGCGATATTGAGCCTGCCGGTATCGAGCATGAAATCGCTCTCGCCCTTGATTTTAGACCGGCCGGGGCGGAACGGCGCCAGCACGCGGCCGACCAGATCCATATCCTTGGCGTGGTTGAATTCGAGGCTGGCGCAGATGATGCGGGTCAGGTCGCCGACATCCTTGGCGACGAGGAAATAGCGCTTCATGAAGCGCTCGACGCCCAGCATGCCGACACGCTGGGCATAGCCCATGCGGCGGGCCAGTTCGGGCTGCACGTCAAAGGTCAGTTTTTCCTCGGCGCGGCCGGTGATGAAATGGAGGTGGCAGCGTACCGCCCAGAGGAAATCTTCGGCGCGGGAGAACAGGCGATTTTCGGCGGCGCTGAGCACGCCCTTGCCGACCAGCTCCTGGCTGGTTTTGACCTGGTAGAAATATTTGCCGATCCAGAACAGCGTGTTGAGGTCGCGCAGCCCGCCCTTGCCGTCCTTGATATTGGGCTCGACCACATAGCGGGTATTGCCCATCACGCGGTGGCGCTCGTCGCGCTCGGCCATTTTGGCGGCGATGAATTCGGGGCCGGTATGGGGCACGATTTCGGATTCGAAGCGCTGCACCATCTGGTCGAACAGGGTTTTGTCGCCGGTGAGGAAGCGCGCCTCGAGCGTGGCGGTGCGCACCGTCATATCGGCGCGGGCCATGCGCAGGCATTCATCGACCGAGCGGACGGCATGGCCGACCTTCTGGCCCAGATCCCACAGCATGTAGAGGATATATTCGGTGACCTGCTCGCCCCAGGGCGTCTGCTTGTAGGGCAGGATGAACAGCAGATCGATATCGGAGCCCGGCGCCAGCGTGCCGCGGCCATAGCCGCCGACGGCGGAGAGGGCGATGGCCTCGGCGCCGCTGGGATTGTCCACCGGATAGACCCGGCTGGTGGCGAACAGATGCACGGCGGCGATGATTTCGTCCTGCTGGGCACTCAGATTTTGCGCGCAGCGCGTGCCCTTGCCGCTGGCGAGCAGTTCGACCTCGGCCAGATGGCGTGCATCGGTCAGCGCCTTGCGGATATGGGCCAGCACAATGGCGCGAGCGGCGCTCGACTTGGGCGATTCATTGCCAATAGCCGCATCAAGCTCGCCGAGCAGCACTGCGGCGGGTTTGAAAGCGAAGAGGGATTTTCGCGGCTTTGCCTCAGCTTCGGCGAGCGTCATCGCGGATTTTCTTCAACTCGTACAGCGCTTCAATCGCTTGTTTGGGGGTCATCTCGTCAGGTCGGACGGCGTCGAGCGCTAAGTGTACAGGGTCCGGTCCCACCGGCAAGGCCGCAGGCTGATGGGCGAAAAGTGGCAGATCGTCTAGCACGCTGGCTTTCTGGCTGGAAGAGGCCGTGCCAGTCGAGCGCTGTTCCAGGACGGTCAGCACCTGCCGGGCGCGGACCAGCACCGGCTCGGGCAGGCCGGCTAGACGGGCCACCTGAATACCATAGGAGCGATCGGCGGCGCCGGGGCCGACTTCGTGCAGAAACACCACCTCCCCCTCCCATTCGCGCACCTTCATGGTGACATTGGCGACGCGGGTCAGGGTTTTGGCGAGACTGGTCAGCTCATGAAAGTGGGTGGCAAACAAGGCCCGGCAACCGGTGGTCTCATGCAAGGCTTCCACCGCCGCCCAGGCGATGGAGAGGCCATCGAAGGTGGCGGTGCCGCGACCGATTTCGTCGAGCACCACCAAAGAGCGCCGCGTGGCGCGGTTAAGGATAGCGGCAGTTTCGACCATTTCCACCATGAAGGTGGAGCGGCCATGGGCAATGTCGTCGCTGGCGCCGACGCGGGAAAACACCCGATCGATGACGCCGATACGAGCCAGGCTCGCCGGCACGAAGCTGCCCATCTGCGCCAGAATGGCAATCAGCGCGTTCTGGCGCAGGAAGGTCGATTTACCGCCCATATTGGGACCGGTGACCAGCCAGAGACTGCCACCGCCAATGGCGTCATCGCCCGACAGATCGGCATCATTGGCGACAAAGCTCTTACCCTCGGCCATGATCATGTCTTCCACCACCGGGTGGCGGCCACCTTCAATGCGGAAGGCCAGCGAAGTGTCGATCTCGGGGCGGGTATAGGAGCGGGTGGCGGCGAGATGGGCCAGGGCGGTGGTGACGTCGAGCTCGGCCAGCGCATCGGCGAGGTCTCGCAGCGTCTCGGTGCGGCTCAGCACGTCGGCGCGCAGGCTGGCAAAGACGCGCAGCTCGATTTCGAGCGCCGCCTCATGCGCCCGGGCGATGCGGCCTTCCAGCTCGGCCAGTTCGGTGGTGGTGAACCGCATGGCATTGGCCAGCGTCTGGCGGTGGATGAAGCTCTGGCGGTGCGGCTCTTCGAGCAGCTTGGCGCCATGCGCCGCCGGCACTTCGACGAAATAGCCGAGCACGCCATTGTGCCGGATTTTCAGCGAACGGACATCGGTCTCGTCCATCAGACGCGATTGCAAGGCGGCGACCACGGCGCGGGTCTGGCTGGCCAGCGCGCGCTCCTCGTCCAGCTGATCGTTATAGCTTTGGCGGACGAAGCCGCCATCGCGGCTGAACAACGGCAAATCATCATCCAGCGCCAGCGCCAACTCGGAGGCCAGCGGCAGCGGCGCAGCGGCCAGAATGCGGGCCAGTCGGTCGAGCACCGCCGGAATATCCTCGATGCGGGCAAAATGCCCCGAGAGCGCCGAGGCCGCGCTGACCGCCTTGCCGATCGCAGCCAGATCGCGCGGGCCACCGCGATCGAGCGCCAGCCGGGTCAGGGCGCGCGCCAGATCGGGCACCGCCTTGAGATCGGCGCGCAGCCGGCCGGTGAGCAGCGTGTCATTGGCGAGCAGGCCCACCGCATCGAGCCGCTCATTGATGGCCGGGGCATCGGCCAGCGGCGCAGCCAGTCGCGCCGACAGCAGGCGCGAGCCGGGTGCAGTGACCGTCAGATCGATGGCCTGCCGCAGCGAACCGCGCTGCTGGCCACGCTGGGTCTGGTGCAGTTCGAGGCTGGAGCGGGTGGCCTGATCGATGGCCATGTGGCGGGTCGCGGTATCGGCGACCGGCGCGCGCAGGGCGACGCCGACGCCCTTCTGGCTTTCGCGCACATAGGCGACGATGGCGCCCAAAGCGGACCGGGCCGCGCGAGACAGGGCGCTGGCGTCAAAGCCCTCGCCCGGAAAGGCGGCGCGCAGGTTTTCCGTCGCCGTCTCGCTATCAAAGCTCTCGGCCGGGGCGGGGTGGGTGATATCCACCCAATTGGGGGCAAACAAATGCCGCTCGACCAGCAGGGCGCGGGTCGCATCGGTCAGCAGCAATTCGGCCGGGTCGATGCGGGCCAGCTCGTCCTGCAACTGTTCGGCCGAGAGGTCAGTGGTAAAAGTCTCGCCGGTCGACACATCGGCCCAGGCGAGGGCGAAATCGGTTTCGCCGTGCCGCACCATGGCGAGGGCCGCCAGAAAATTGGAGGAGCGGGCGTCGAGGTGATCATCCTCGGTCAGGGTGCCGGCGGTGATCAGGCGCACCACGTCGCGCTTGACCACGGATTTGGCGCCGCGTTTTTTAGCTTCCTTGGGGTCTTCCACCTGCTCGCAAATGGCGACGCGGTGGCCGAGCTTGATCAGCTTGTTGAGATAATCATTGGCGGCGTGGATGGGCACGCCACACATGCCGATATCTTCGCCCAGATGCTTGCCACGCTTGGTTAGCACGATGCCCAAGGCAGCGCTGGCGATCTCGGCGTCCTCGAAGAACAGCTCGTAGAAATCGCCCATGCGATAAAACAGCAGATAGCCCGGATTAACCGCCTTGATCTCGAAATACTGCGCCATCATCGGCGTCAGTACCGGGGTCTGCGCGGGTTCGATTGGCGGCTGGTCCATCGGCAATAAGGTCTCGGAAAGGAAGCCGCGACCTTATGGGGTTCGTCCGCTAAATCCAACCGCTTGCAGTCGATTTGCCCGTTTTGTTGGCGGCTTACAGCCCCCTGATGTCAGAGGCCGGTTCGACCAGCTGGCGATAGAGGTGCCAGGTGCCGTGACCGAAGATGGGAATGACCAAAGCCAGCCCGACAAACAGCGGCAGCGAGCCGATGAACAGGCCCGCGCCAACCAGAATGCCCCAGACCAGCAGCGGCAGCGGATTGCGCAGCACCGCGCGGAACGAGGTTTCCACCGCCACATAGGCGCCGACATCCCGATCAAGCAGCAGCGGGAAGGCGATCACCGAGGTGCAGAGCACGACCAGCGCGAACAGTGCGCCGAGCAGCGAGCCGACAATCAGCAGGGTCATGCCGCCCGGCTCGGTCAACACCTGCTGCATCAAGCCGGTCAGCGTTTGCGGCGTTGATGAGCCAAAGATGCTCTCATACAGCGCCTGGGCGGCGGTGAGCCACAGGGTGAACAGCGCAAACAGCATGACGCCCACCACGGCAATGGAGGCAATTGCTGGCGAGCGCAGCACCTCGAAGGCATGGCGCCAGGAGGTATCGAGGCCCTGTTCGCGGCGGCGGGAAATCTCGTAGAGCCCGATGGCGGCAAATGGCCCGATCAGGGCAAAGCCGCCGACCAGCGGATAGAGCAGGGGCCAGGTGTAATAGCCGCTCATCCACACCGTCAGCACGATGCCGACAATGGGATAGATCAGCACCAGCATGACGTAATGGCTGGGCTGTTCCCAAAAATCGGCCGCGCCCCGGCGCAATGCGGTGAAAACGTCGCCCACGGAAATGGTGCGAATAATCGGGTGGTCGAGCTTGTCGCCCGCGCCGGCAATGACGTGGAAACTGGACATGGCTGTTCTCCGCTGCCTCTTGCAGAGAGTCTTCGCCATTCGGC
Source organism: Devosia sp. A369 (assembly GCF_054489345.1). NCBI lineage: Bacteria > Pseudomonadati > Pseudomonadota > Alphaproteobacteria > Hyphomicrobiales > Devosiaceae > Devosia > Devosia sp. A369. The sequence goes on from NZ_JBTMWV010000009.1 coordinate 31,557, forward strand.
CAAGCAGGAGAGTGGCCGTCGATGAACGAAGCCGTCTGCAAGAGGGAGAATATGCCAGAAACGGGAGCCTGTCGCCCCCGTTTCTAGAAATTGTGATTCGGGCCCTTGGCCTAGATTTCGTAGCGATCCGTCGCGTGCCGCACCGGGCGGTAGAGGAAATAGTCGAAGTCGGCCGGGCTGGCCGTACCGTTCAAATCCTGTGCCGCCATCCCGACAAAAGCGCCGGTGAAGCTGCCATGGGCCTGATGGCCACCGCATTCGTCCGACAGCAGCGAGGCATCCAGCACTGGGCCGATCGGCTGCAAATCCTGCCCGTCCAAGGCGTAGAAGAACTGCAGCGCGGGCCCGCGAATGGTGAGGGCGAGCTTGACCTTGCCGCTGTTGGGGATTTGCACCGGTTCGGCGGGGAAGCTGAGATTGCCATCGGGCCAGCTGGCTTCCGAACTCATCAGCAGCAGCTCGCGCTGGCCGTCGGAGTGGGCGGTGACCGCCAGATAGAAGAAATTGTAGCGGCTGTAATAGGCGGTGAGGCCGGCCATAGTGCGCTCGTCGGTGGCGGCGAAATCCACCAGCGTCTCAGCATCATAGGAGAAATGGGTCTGGCGGCGGGCGACCTGCGCCTGTTCGAACCACGAGCCGATCGACTCGCGGCCGTAGAGGCGCAGCCTGTTGTCCGTGAGGGCAAAAATGCGGTCGGGTTCGGGGGTGCGGAGCCACTGGAAGTCGAGGGGCAAGTCGCCGTCGAAGCTGTAGCGCTGCTCGGCCCAATAGGGGGCGTCGTCGCGGGTGCCGGGCACCTCCACATGCAATGACGGCACCGGACCGTGTTTCACGTGAATCCAGTCGTCATCGCCCCAATAGGCTTCCTGGATGGAAGTCTCGCGGCCGAGCACGCAGCGGCGCTCCTGGGTGGTCGGGCGGCCGCCGAGATGGACCAGATAGGTCTTGCCATCCGGCGTCTCGACCAAGTCGCCATGGCCGGCGCGCTGAATGGCGGCGAAGGGGGCATCCTTGCTGGTCAGAATATGCTGGTCGGGATGGGTTTCGTAGGGGCCGTCGAGGTTTCGCGAGCGGGCAAAGGTGACGGCGTGATCATAGGCGGTGCCGCCTTCGGCGGTCAGCAGGTAATACCAGCCGTTGCGCTTATAGAGATGGGGGCCTTCGACCAGCTTGAGGTCGGTGCCCTGATAAATATTCTTGATCGGGCCGACGAGCTTTTCCCCCACCGGGTCGAATTCCTGCAGCGCAATGCCGGCGAATTTCAGCGGCCGGGCGCGGTGGTCCCAGAGCATGTTGACGAACCATTTGCGGCCATCGTCGTCATGAAACAGGCTGGGGTCGAAGCCCGAGGAGTTGATGTAGATCGGATCGGACCAGGGACCGTCGATAGTGTCGGCCCAGACGATGTAATTATGCGCGTCCTTGAACGAGCCGTCCTTGCGCTTGACGTCGGTATAGACCAGCCAGAATTTTTCCCCGTCATGGCTGAGGCAGGGAGCCCAGACGCCGCAGCTATCAGGATCGCCACGCATATCGAGCTGGCTCTTGCGAGTCAGCGGGCGGGTGAGCAGCGTCCAGTTGGCCAGATCGCGGCTGTGGTGAATCTGCACGCCGGGGAACCACTCGAAGGTGGAGGTGGCGATGTAGTATTCGTCGCCGACGCGCAGAATGGACGGATCGGGATTGAAGCCGGGCAGGATGGGGTTGGTGATCTGGGGCATGTCAAATCTCGGGGTGGAGAAATCAGAACTAGACCCATCCCATCGTCATCACCGGGCTTGTCCCGGTGATCCACTCGCTTGCCCTTTGCGCCGGGGCAGAATGGATTGCCGGGACAAGCCCGGCAATGACGATGAAACAGCGGTCGGAATGACCAATCAGACGAAGCGGTTGATCAGGTTTTCCAGATATTCCTGCTGGCCGGATTTGGGCTGCGGGTTGAGGTTTTCGGCATCGACCTTGGCGGCCAGATCGGCGAGCGACAGCTTGCCGCCGAGAATGCCCTGGCCGAGTTCGCCGTTCCAACCGGCATAGCGGGCGTCGAGCGCCTGGTCATAGGTGCCGTCGGTGATCAGCGCGGCCGCCGCCTTGAGCGAGCGGGCCAGCACATCGAGGCCGCCAATGTGACCATAGAGCAAATCAGCCGGATCGATCGACTGGCGGCGCACCTTGGCGTCGAAGTTCCAGCCACCCGAGTTCAGGCCACCGGCCTTGAGGATCTGGTAGAAGGCCAGCGTGGTCTCTGGCACCGAATTGGGGAACTGGTCGGTGTCCCAGCCGGACTGGATATCGTTGCGGTTGGCGTCAACCGAACCCAGAATGCCCAGCGAGGCGGCCAGCGCCAGTTCGTGCTCAAAAGTGTGGTTGGCGAGGAAGGCGTGGCCGACCTCGATATTGCACTTCACCTTGGTTTCGAGGTCGTACTTCTTGAGGAAGCCATAGACCGTGGCGACGTCGAAGTCGTACTGGTGCTTGCTCGGCTCCTGCGGCTTGGGCTCGATCAGGATCTGGCCCTTGTAGCCGATCTTTTCGGCATGCTCGATCACCAGATGCAGGAAACGGCCCATCTGGTCCTGTTCCTGGCCAATCTTGGTGTTGAGCAGGGTTTCATAGCCCTCGCGGCCGCCCCACAGCACGTAATTGGCGCCGCCCAGCTCATGGGTCAGCTCCAGCACGTTCTTCACCTGGCCGGCGGCATAGGCGAAGATTTCCGGATCGGGATTGGTGGCGGCGCCGGACATGTAGCGGCGATTGGAGAACAGGTTAGCCGTGCCCCAGAGCAGCTTGGTGCGGCTGGTTTCCATCTTGCGGGCGAAGATTTCGCCGATCTCGCGGACATTGCGATTGCTCTCGGCCAGGCTCGCGCCTTCGGGGGCGATATCGGCGTCGTGGAAGCAGAAGAACGGCATGTCGAGCAGATCGAACAGCTCAAACGCCACATCCGCCTTGAGGCGCGCGCCCTCCATGCCCTTGTCATACCAGGGGCGATCGAACGTGCGGCCGCCAAACGGGTCGCCACCTTCCCAGGCAAAACTGTGCCAATAGGCGACGCCGGGGCGGATATGATCCTCCATGCGCTTGCCGAGGACGATCTCGTCCTTGTTGTAGTGGCGATAGGCCAGCGGGTTGGTGCTGTCCGGGCCCTCGAACTTGACCGGGGCGATATTCTTAAAGAAATCCGTCACTTACGTGCCTCCTCAATAGCGGGATAGAGCGCGGCAAAGCGCGCATATTGGTCGGAATAGGCGGCCGACAGGCTTCGGTCGGGCGCAATCACGGTTTTAATCGGCGGCATGGTCATCACCGTTTTGGGGTCGGCCCCTTCGGCGGCGCAGAGGCCGAGCCGGGCCGCACCCAGCGCGCCACCGAAATCGCCGTCCTCGGGGAGGGCGATTTCCATATCGAGATTGGTGGCGATCAGCTTGAGCCACAGCGCCGATTTGCTGCCGCCGCCGACGGCCAGCAACCGGTCGATTTTTGTGCCGGCGTCGGTGAGCACGCGCTGGCTGTCGCGGAAGGCAAAGGCGACGCCCTCCATCACCGCCTGGGCCAGCTTGGCCGGGTCGGAAAGGTGGGAGAGGCCGACGAAGCTGCCGCGCGCCGCGGCGTTGTTGTGCGGGGTGCGCTCGCCCGAAAGATAGGGCAGGAAGATTTCCTCGCCCGGCCCGGTGAACTGGGCTTCGGCGGCGGCGGAAAGTTGCGCCTGCTTCTGGCCGGTGAGCTTGCTCAGCCAGTTGAGGCTATCGGTGGCCGAGAGGATGACGCCCATCTGGTGCCAGGTATCGGGGATGGCGTGGCAGAAAGCGTGGACCGCGCCGGCAGTATTGGGGCGGAACCTGTCATTGGAGACGAACAGCACGCCCGAGGTGCCGAGCGAGACAAAGCCCTCGCCGGGCCGGATGGCACCAATGCCGCAGGCCGAGGCGGCATTGTCGCCCGCGCCGCCGGCGATCACCACATTCTCGTTCATGCCCCAGCGTTGGGCCAGATCGCGCTTGAGAAAGCCCGAGGGGGCGGAGCCTTCCACCAGACGCGGCATATGCGAGCGGTTGAGGCCGGTGACGGCGAGCAGCTCGTCGGACCAGTCGCGCTTGCCGACATCGAGCCACAGCGTGCCGGCGGCGTCGGACATGTCTTCTACATGCTCGCCGCTGAGCAGCAGGCGCACATAGGCCTTGGGCAGCAGCACTTTGGCGATCTGTTCGTAGATTGCCGGCTCGTGCTTGCGCACCCAGGCGATTTTGGGCGCGGTGAAGCCGGGCATGGCGATGTTGCCGGCGATCTCGCGCAGGCGGGGGAGCGCGGCTTCCATTTCCCGGCATTCGGCGGCCGAGCGGCCATCGTTCCACAGGATGGCCGGGCGCAGGATTTCATCGTTTTTGCCGAGCAAGGTGGCGCCATGCATGTGGCCGGACAGGCCAATGCCGCGCACCGACGCCAGTTCGGTCGGGTGGCTTTTGCTGAGCGCGTCGACGGCGGCGAGGGTCGCGGTCCACCAGTCAGTGGGGTTTTGCTCGGACCAGCCGGGATGCGGCCGGACCGGCTCGACGGCGGCGGCCGAGGCCTCGCCCAGGGCGCGGCCATGCTCATCAATCAGCAGCGCCTTGACGCCGGAGGTGCCGATATCAATGCCAAGATAGGTCATGAGGCACGTACCTCAATTCTGGGCAGCAACAACATCTCAACGTCCTCCCGCCCGATTTCGGGCCCGTCTTGTGGTGATGACCGAAGGTCTTAGCGCAGATTGTCGCGCAGGAAAATCCCGATTTCAATGGGGTCCACGGCGCCCTTGCTGCTGCCGCCGAGCGCCAGGGTGCGGGCGACAGCGATGGCCTGCCGGATTTCACCATCCGGGTTTTGGTCCAGCACCACATCAATGGCGCCGGATTGCAGCCCGCTGCGGGTCGGATCGGTCAATTCATGCGCGATGACGCGGATGGCGCCGGCGCGGCTCGAGGCATCGAGCGCCCCGACCAGACCGGCATTGCCGGCACCCAGATTATAGATTCCAACCAGGTCGCGGTGCTGCTCCAGCAGTTGGTCCACCAGGGCCTGCGTTTCGCTGCGCTCATCATGCCCCTCAAGCGGGCCGATCAGCGTGATGGCGGGAAATTCAGCACTGAGAACGGCGCGGAAGCCGGCGAGGCGGTCGGCGTGGTCGCGCAATTGCAGCGAGCCGGCGATGACCGCGATTTTGCCGCCCTGCGGCAGGAACCGCCCCATCAGCGAGGCAGCGGTGCGGCCGGCGGCGGCGTTGTCGATGCCGATGAAATGGCGGCGCTGGGTGCCCGGCAGGTCGGACACCAGCGTCATCACCGCAATGCCGCGCCGCGTGGCGCTGTCGACGGCGGTGCGCACCGAGGCCTCGTCGCTGGCAACGATGATGGCGCAGTCGCAATTGCGGGCATCGAGCGCGTCGAGGCTTTGCGCCAGCGCGTTGGCGTCCAGCGCACGGACCCGGCGGGTCTCGATATGCATGCGATCGGCCAAAGCCGGGGCGCTGCGGCGCTCGACAGCGTCGGCGAGGCTGGCCATGAACTCATTGGAGCTGTCGGGAATGACGAAGGTCAACTTGAGGTCGCGGGCGCGGGCCAGCAGCGAGGCGCTGAGATCGCGCTGGAAACCGATCTCGGCGATGGCGGCTTCGACTTTCTCGACGGTGGCGGCGCGCACGCCCGGGCGAGCATTGAGCACGCGATCGACAGTGGCCAGGGAAACGCCGGCCGCCCGCGCCACATCATGCACCGTGGCCCGGCGTCTCAAACCAATCTCGTTCACGCTGGGACCCTCGTTTGTTCGCACCAAGCTTTGGCGGCGCGCGGCCAAACGTCAAGTGTATCGTTGCAGGCGGGTGGCGAAGCAGGCTACAGCTTGCCGCGATTTTTCTGGGGGCGGCCATGGGTATTTCAGTAGCGAATTTTGGCGAATTCAACGGCAAGCGGGTCGATCAGTTCTCGCTGCTCAGCGATACCGGCGTCGCCGTCGACCTGATTTCCTATGGCGTGGTGGTGCGCGACTGGCGCGTGCCGGTGGCTGGCGGCAGTCGCTCGGTGGTGCTGGGTTTTGACAGCTTCGACGCCTATCCGGCGCATAGCCCGCATTTCGGCTCACTGGCCGGACGGGTCGCCAATCGCGTCAAGGATGCCAGCTTCGAGCTGAACGGCAAGACCTACAATCTGCCCGCCAATGCCGGCAAATTGCAGCTGCATGGCGGCACCGAGGGACTGGGAAGGCAAGTGTGGGACGGGCAGGTCGATGAGGCCAATAATGCCGTGCGCTTCACTCATTTTTCGCCCGATGGCGCCATGGGCTATCCCGGCAATGTCAATTTTTCGGCGACCTATACGCTGGCTGGCAACAAACTGCGGCTCGAACTGAGCGCCACCACCGACCGGCCGACGCCGATCAGCCTGGTGCAGCATCAATATTTCAACCTCGGCACCAGTGCCGATGTGCTCGACCATTCCATCCAGGTCAATTCCAGCGCCTATACCGAACTGGGCGACGATCTGGCCCCGACCGGCGCCATCCTGCCGTCGCGCGGCACGATTTATGACCTGCGCACGCCGAGGACCATGCGCGATGCGGCTGGCCAGCCAGTGGATTACGATATCGGCATGGCGCTCGACACCGGGCGCAGCAATGCTGATCCGATTGCCAGTGTGGTGTCGCCGAACCAGGACTTGACGCTGAAGCTGTGGAGCGACCGGCCGGGGGTGCAGGTCTATAACGGGGTGTGGACCGCGGTTCCGGTGCCGGGATTGGGCGGCAAGAGCTATGGCAAGCATGCCGGCTTCTGCCTCGAAGACCAGGCTTTCGCCGATGCGCTGCATAATCCGCATTTCCCCAATGTGATCTACTCGCCCGAGCGCCCCTATCGCCATTGGTGCGAATTCGAAATTGCCTGAGGCATCGCAGCGCTGCTGACGGATTTTGTCAGCACGCTCGGGCACGGTTGGCGGTGTGATCCACTGGAGACACCGTCATGTCCCGTTTGTGCTGGACAGTTGGCCCCGGGCCGGGAATCTGGCATCCCAATCCGCCACGGGAGACTGATGCATGGACAAAACCGAGCGGTTGTTTGCGGTCATGGACGCCTTGCGGCGGCACCGCCGCCCGGTCACGGCGGCAGTTTTGGCCGAAGAGCAGGGCGTCTCGGTGCGCACGCTGTATCGCGATGTGCAGACGCTTATCGGGCTGGGCGCGCCGATCGATGGCGAGGCGGGGGTGGGCTATATGCTGAAACCCGGATTCTTTTTGCCCCCTTTGATGTTCACGCCGGAAGAGCTGGAAGCGCTGGTGCTGGGCGCGCGCTGGGTCGGGGCGCAACCCGATGACGGGCTGGGCGCCGCCGCCCAGAACGCGCTGGCCAAGATCGCCACCGCCTCGCCGGAAGATCTGCGCGACCGGATCAACGATACCGGGCTGTGGCCGGTCGCGGTGTGGAGCAATAATCGCCAGCCGATGCCGATATTGGGGCAGGTGCGCCAGGCGATGCGCACGGAAAAGGCGCTGACCATTGCCTATGAGGACGAGGCCGGCAACGCCACGGAACGCACCATCTGGCCGGTGCAGCTGGCCTATTACGAAGGCAAGCAGACCATCGCCGCCTGGTGCTGCCTGCGGCAGGCTTTTCGCAATTTCCGCACCGACCGCATTGTGGCGCTTACCATAACCGAGGAGCGCTATGGCAAGCGCCGCGCCGTGCTGGAACGCGAATGGCACGAGAGTTGGGAGCACGACCGGCGCTATGAGGGCCGGGATTTGAAGTAGAGGCTTCGCCGCCTTCACCCCATGCGCGCATAAAGACTTTCCGGTCGCACGGCGTCGTCGAAGCGAAAGCGGTGATCGGCGGGGGGATGGGCGCGCTGGCCGCATTCGAGGCGCGGGCAGATGCGGCAGCCGACGCCAATCGGCACCAGCTGGCTGTCGCCGGTCAGATCCATGCCGTCGGAATAGATCATCTCCTTGGCGTGGTGGATGGAGCAGCCCAGCCCGATCGACATATAGCGACGCGGCGCGTTGTAGCGGTGGTCGCCCTTGGAAATGGTGCGGGCGATGCAGAAATACTTTTGGCCATCCGGCATCTGGCTGAGCTGGATATTGATCCGCTCGGGGCTGAGAAACGCCGAATAGATATTCCAGCGGGGACAGGCGCCCGAATGGCGCGGAATGTGAATGCCCGACAGCGAAAAGCGCTTGGAAATATTGCCGGCAATATCGGTGCGCACCAGATGCAGCGGAATGCCGGCGGCGCCCTTACGCTGCAGCGTGGTCATGCGGTGGCAGACCTGCTCGAAACTGGCGCCAAAGCGGCGGGCAACGCGCTCGATATCATAGCGATAGTCGCGACAGGCGCGCAGGAACGGCTCATAGGGCATGACCAGCGCCGCCGCGAAATAGGCCGACAGCACATTGCGCGCCAGCACCGGCGCATCGCCCTCGGGCAGGGCGGAATCGGCAATGATGGCGTCGATTTCGGCGCCGGCGGCGAGCTGGCCGAGTTGGTGGGCGATGAGGAATAGCGCCGATTCAGCCGGCACGATATCGGAGACCAGCAAATGCTGGCGCCGCTGATCGAGCTGGCGGGCAATGCCATGCGGCAGTGAGGCCAGCCGCACTTCCAGCCCGAACACGTTGAACAGATAGGTGCGCAAGCCATAGTCGAAATTGTCGCCACCATGGTCGATGTCGGCGCGCACCCGCTCGGCAGCGGCTTCCAGTGCCGCGAAATGATTGAGGTTTTCCTGCAGGAAATCAGAAATCGCGTCGGTGGCGAGGTGGAACGGTTCGGCTTCGCCGGCGGCGACCGGGGCCGGGCCGGATTTGGCCACCAGCTGGTAGCGGTCATAGAGCTTGAGAATGGCCCGCGCAGCGGCCGGATTGGCGTGGGCCAGGTCGCGGATTTCGAGATTGGTGACATCGCTATCGGCGAACAGATCGTCGCCAAAGGCTTCCATCAAATCGCCGACCAGCCGCCCCTCATCGCTATCGACCAGCTCACCCGGCTCGACGCCGAAATAGCCGGAAATGGAAAACAGCAGCGGCACGGTGAGTTTGCGCCGATTATGCTCGATCAGATTGAGATAGCTGGCGGAAATGCCCAGCGCCTGCGCCAGATCGGCCTGGGCGATTTTCTTCTGCCGCCGCAACCGCTTAATGCGGCCGCCGATCTGCATGTCCTGCGTCTCGTTCATCGCTGCTCCTCCGGCTTCTGTTGACAGACTTTACAAATCTGCCGCCGAAACTTGACCGCTGCTTTACAGCTTTACTCGGCCTTATGCGCTTATTTCTTGCATGTCTCGGCGTTTTGTCAAATCTTTACATCAACAAAACGAGGAGACTTTCGGATGAGCCCGTCCATTAGCGAACGCGAGGAATATCTGACCATCATCGCCCCGACGGCGGTTGAAGCCATGGCGCAGTTCAAGGCGCGTGGCCTCGACACCCAGGGCTATGCCATTGCCGGCAAGATTGGCCGCCACCAGTTTTCGCTGGTCGGCGGGGAGGGCAGCACCGAGCTGTTTTCCGGTAACGGCATGATTGCCGCGACGTTCAGCCGGAAGGTGCTGGGGTAAAATCTCTCAGTCGACACCCTCCCCCTTGCGGGGAGGGATCAAGGGTGGGGATGAGAGCCGCGATATCCGGGCTCTCGCCCCCTCCCATCCTCCCCCTTCAAGGGGGAGGTGCCGCGCGGTGGTTGTTCGGCCTGCAAGCCATTCGAGCATAGCTCTTATGGCCTGCTTGGCTCGAAAGGCTCCACTGGAGCCTTTCGCCGGCGCTGCCGGACGCCCCGCAGTGTTCCACGTGAATCACCAAAACGCCCGGTTCACCGGACCGGCGAAGCCATGTCTCAAGGAGAAGACACATGCTCGATAAGCCACAATTCCCGACGCCCGATTATGCCCCCGACCGCTGGCGCAATATTGCCCGCAATTACACGCAGGCCGATATTGCCCGGCTGTCCGGGTCGCTGCCGATCCGCCATACGCTGGCCGAAAACGGTGCGCGCCGGCTGTGGGAGCTGCTGCAGAGTGAGGATTTCGTGCCGACGCTGGGCACCTTTACCGGCAATCAGGCGGTGCAGCAGGTCAAGGCCGGGCTGAAGGCGATCTATCTTAGCGGCTGGCAAGTTGCGGCCGATGCCAATAGCTCGGGCAATATGTATCCCGACCAGAGCCTCTATCCGGTGGACAGCGTGCCATCGGTGGTCAAGCGCATCAACAAGGCGCTGCAGCGGGCCGACCAGATCCAGACCATGGAACAGGCCGACGGCATCGCCACCACCGATCACGACTTTTTCGTGCCGATCATCGCCGATGCCGAAGCCGGGTTTGGCGGCGCGCTCAATGCCTTTGAGCTGATGAAGGCAATGATTGAGGCCGGCGCCGCGGCGGTGCATTTCGAGGACCAGCTGGCTTCGGAAAAGAAATGCGGCCATCTGGGCGGCAAGGTGCTGGTGCCGACCAGCCAGTTCATCCGCACGCTGAATGCGGCGCGGTTGGCGGCCGACGTGATGGGCGTGCCGACGCTGATCATGGCGCGCACCGATGCGGAAGCAGCGCGGCTGATCACCTCGGATATCGACCCATATGACGCGCCTTTCGTCACCGGCGAGCGGACCTCGGAAGGGTTTTACCTGCTCAAGGGCGGCATCGACGCGGCCATCGCCCGCGGCATTGCCTATGCGCCCTATGCCGATCTGATCTGGTGCGAAACCAGCACGCCTGATCTGGCCGAAGCGAAGAAATTTGCCGAGGCGGTGCGCAAGGTGCATCCGGAGCAGATGCTGGCCTACAATTGTTCGCCCAGCTTCAACTGGGCCAAGCATATGGACGAAGGCGCGATGGCCCGCTTCCAGCGTGAAATTGCGGCGATGGGCTATAAATACCAGTTCATCACCTTGGCGGGCTTCCACAATCTCAGCCTCACCACGTTCGAATTGGCCCGCGCCTACAAGCAGGACGGCATGGCGGGCTATAGCCGGCTGCAACAGGCCGAATTTGCCGCCGAGGCGCATGGTTTTTCGGCGGTGCGGCACCAGCGCGAGGTGGGCACGTCGTATTTCGATGCGGTGTCGATGGCGGTGAGCGAAGGCAAAAGCGCCACCACCGCAATGGGCGAAAGCACGGAAACGGCGCAGTTTCACTAGCTGCTGCTACCCCCAATCACGGTGTCATCCCGGCTCAAGGCCGGGATGACACCGCGTTTTTGGGGAGGGCGACCTTACCCCGCCACCGGCAACAGCGCGCCCAGCAGGCCGAAGGCCAGTGCTGCCAGACCGAGCGTGTGCAGCAGGGCAATGGCCCAGGTGGTGGCGACGAAGCGCGGTTTGACGGTCTTGTGGCGATAGACTTCCTGCGCCGCCAAGCCGCCAATAATGCCGCAGCACAGATCGACGACATGCAGATTGGTTTCGCTGACCCGGTATTTGCCGGTGAGCGCATAGAGCTTGTCAAAACGATAGAGCAGGGCGCTGCCGGTGCCCATGGCGGCATAAAGCAGGCCAAGCCAGACCGGCGCCCGCTCGGTGCCGATGGCCCAGAGGATCAGCAGCGTCATCAGCGTTGCAGCGGCGGTGCGCAGCCCCAATTTGTAGCGCGAGACATTCCCGCCGCCCTGCCGGACATCGCGCAATGTTGGCACCACGGCGGCCGCGACGGCAACGGTGACATCAACGGCCGACAGCCGGCCTTTGCGGCCGATGGCGGTATCGAAGCTGAGCTGATCGCCAATGCGCGGGCGCGCGCCGCCCGACACCTTGGAAATATGGACGTAATAGTCCCGCCCCGCGTCATCGCGCACGAAGCCATAGCCGCCCTTGTTATTCCACTGGACCAGTTCGCCCGATCTTCTCATCATCACCCTGCCGGCAGTTGCCGTCACCAATATGGGGCAGAAGGTTAACGAGGCTTAAGCAAAAGCTAATTTCTGTTGGCCGTTCAACCAGGATGGTTATAGGCTTTCCCGCAGTGCCGACCAAATAGCTGCTGCTGCCATGTCCCAATCAGCCAAGCGCTTCGTTGTAAGCCAACTCGACAAAGCCGGAATTACGCCCAATGGCGACCGGCCAACCGACCCGCAAATCCATGATGAACGACTCTGGGCCCGCCTGCTGCGCGATGGCACGCTGGGGCTGGGCGAAAGCTATATGGATGGCTGGTGGGACGCGCCCGAACTGGATCAATTCCTGTTCAAGCTTATGAATGCCCATATTCAGGACGCCTTTCCCAAGGATCTGGCGGAACTGTGGAGCGTGGCTCGAGGCAAGCTGCTCAACCTGCAGCGGCTACATGTCACCGAGGTGGGCGAGAAGCATTACGACATCGGCAACGATCTCTATGCCGCTATGCTCGACAGCCGGATGATCTATTCCTGTGCCTATTGGCGGGACGCCGGCGATCTCGACGCGGCGCAGGAGGCCAAGCTCGACCTGATCTGCCGCAAGATGGGGCTGATGCCGGGGATGCATATTCTCGATATCGGCTCGGGCTGGGGCGGTTTCCTGCAATTTGCCGCCGAACGCTATGGCGTGTCCGGCGTTGGCGTCACCGTCAGCAAGGAACAGGCGGCGCTGGCCAATACCCGGACGGCGGGGCTGAAGGTGGAAACGAAACTGCTCGATTATCAGGCGCTGGACGGGCAGTTCGACCGCATCATCTCGATCGGCATGTTCGAGCATGTCGGCTACAAGAATTACCGTGCCTATTTCGACAAGGCCGCCAGTCTGCTCAAGCCGGATGGGCTGATGCTGCTGCATTCCATTGGCGGGCACCACTCCACCACCCATGGCGATCCGTGGAGCGAAAAATACATCTTTCCCAATGGCATGCTCCCCTCCGTCGCCCAGATCGGCAAGGCCATTGAAGGCCTGTTCGTGATGGAGGACTGGCATAATTTCGGTGCTGACTATGATCGCACCCTGATGGCCTGGCGCGACAATTTCGATGCGGCCTGGCCAGAACTGATCAGCGAGCAATATGACGAACGCTTCCGCCGCATGTGGCGCTACTATCTCAGCGTCTTCGCGGCGCTGTTTCGCGCCCGCAATATCAGCCTGTGGCAGGTAGTGCTGTCGCCCAAGGGCGTGCCGGGCGGCTATGTCAGCATCCGCTGAGGGGCGGATTCACGTGAAACACATAGGCTTCAAGTGGCGCCGAAATTGAGCCGATAGCTCAGAGCCTCAGCGATATGCGGGCGACCGACACTGTCCACGCCGGCCAGATCGGCCAGAGTGCGGGCTACTTTGAGCACGCGGTGATAGGCGCGGGCCGAGAGGTTGAAGCGCTCGGCGGCTTGCAGCAGCAGCGCCTGACTCTCCTTGTCCGGATTGACCAGAACCTCAATCAGCGTCGCGCTGGCGGCGGCATTGGTGAAGATGCCGGGATGCTCGGCATAACGCTGGCGCTGCCGCACCCTGGCGCGCGCCACCCGCTCGGCCACCACGGCGGAGCTTTCGGCGATGGTGGATGGCATGATCATGTCGGCGGCCGAAACCGCCGGTAGGTCGATGCGGATATCGATGCGGTCAAGGAACGGCCCCGAGATGCGCGCCTGATAATCATCGGCACAGGCCCGGCCACGCTTGCAGGTGTGACCGGGGGTGCCGGCCATGCCGCATTTGCACGGGTTCATCGCCGCGATCAGTTGCACCCGGCTGGGATAGGTGACCCGCGCATTGGCGCGGGCGATGATTGTTTCGCCCGCTTCCAGCGGCTGGCGCAGGCTGTCCAGCACGCTGGGGGCAAATTCGGGCAGTTCATCGAGAAACAGCACGCCATTATGCGCCAGGCTCACCTCGCCCGGTTTCACCCGCAAGCCACCGCCGACCAGTGCCGCCATCGAGGCCGAGTGATGCGGGGCGCGGAATGGTCGGCGATCCGACAGCGCGCCGCCGACCAAAGCGCCGGCAATCGACTGGATCATCGAGATATCGAGCAGTTCACGCGGTTCAAGCGGCGGCAGGATCGAGGGCAGGCGTGCCGCCAGCATGGATTTGCCGGCGCCGGGCGGGCCGATCATCAGCATATTGTGGCCACCGGCTGCTGCCACTTCCAGCGCCCGCCGCGCCACCAACTGGCCGCGCACGTCGCTGAGATCGGGCAGGCCCTCGGGCGCCGGGCGCTTGCGGGGCGTTGGCCGCGCCGCCAATTGATGGCCGGTGAGGTGATTGACCAGCGCCAACAGGCTTTCGGCGGCGATGATATCGAGCCCATCACCTGCCCAGGCGGCCTCGGCGCCCGAGGGGGCGGCGCAGATCAGCCCCAGATCGCGGCTCTGTGCGGCAATCGCCGCTGGCAAGATGCCACCGACATGGGCGAGGCGGCCGTCGAGCCCCAATTCGCCCAGCGCCAGATAGCCGTCCAGCGCGTCCTGCGGAATGGCGCCGATGGCGGCCATGATGCCGAGCGCAATGGGCAGATCGTAATGACTGCCCTCCTTGGGCAGGTCGGCCGGCGCCAGATTGACCACGATGCGCTTGGGCGGCAGGCCGAGCCCCGAGGCGATCAGCGCGGCGCGGACCCGTTCGCCGGATTCATTGACTGCCTTGTCGGGCAGGCCGACCAGAATGATTTTCGGCAGGCCGGGCGCGATCTGCACCTGCACATCGACCGGCACCGCCTCGATGCCTTGAAACGCGACTGTCGCTACGCGGGTGACCATCGTCCATGCCCCAAGCCCCAAGCCCCGCCGCAGAGTAGCAAAGCAAACCGAGGCTCACAAGAACGTAAAGCGAACGAAATACGGCATGTTAACCACGCCGCTTGCCACATAGGTAAACCTAATCCTCCGTTAACCGCGCCATGTTGAATCAAAGGCTCAGTCAGTCTTGCGTAGAGTTGTGATCCGATGCTTGCCAGCCGGCCTTTTCCCTCGTTTTCTGCGATCGCAAAGGGCACGGTTTCGGCCATGCTGGCCGCAATATTGGTCGCCTGTTCGTCCGGCGGCGGGCTGTATGGCCCGATCCAGGGCGATAACCGCCCCCATTCGGGCGTCGACCGGGCCAGGGCGATGCCGATCCAGGGGATCGACGTGGCGCGCTATCAGGAAAATGTCGATTTCCGACAGGCGTTTCAGTCCGGCATCCATTTCGTCTTCATGAAGGCGACCGAGGGCAAGGACTATATCGACCCCAATTTCCGGGTGAACTGGGTGCGGGCGCGCGAAGCCGGCATGCCGCGCGGCGCCTATCACTTCATGACCTGGTGCTCGCTGGCCTCCGAGCAGGCGGCCTGGTTCGTGCAGAATGTGCCCAATGATTTCGATGCGCTGCCGCCGGTGCTGGATCTAGAATGGAACAACCATTCGAGCTGCAAAAACAAGCCAAGCCGCGCCGATGCGCTGGAAAAGATCCGCGTCATGCTCGACGCCATGGAGCGCCATACCGGCAAGCTGCCGATCATCTATACCGACATGAACTTCCACCGCGACGTGCTCGACGGCGCTTATTTCCCCAATGCGTTCTGGCTGCGCTCGACCGCTGCCGAGCCGCATGAGCGCTATGGCAACCGCACCTGGACCTTCTGGCAGTGGACGCAGACCGGCGTGGTGCGCGGCGTGCGCGGCGAGGTGGATCGCAATGCCTTCTACGGCAACCAGAATGACTGGATCACCTTCCTGCTGACCGGCTGCGATCCGCGCGCCATTGCCTCATTGGGGCCGACTGGCCGGTGCCAGTCGGCGAAATAGGACTTGGTTAGCGCCCGCGCCACATGCGGGCGCGGCCATAATCGACGACCTCGGCATCGGCCTCGGGCTGATACAGCACCGAGTTGACGGTGACGGGTCCCTGCTCGGAATCATAGGTGAATTCCTGCTCGTCGCGCATGCCGAGCAGCGCCAGCCCATGCAGCGAGCGCAGGGAAATGGTCTGGCCGATGACTTCGCGCGCGGCGCCGAGCACCAGTTTATGTTCAAGCCAACGGCCATCGCCGACGCGATAGCGGACCTGGCTGTTCATGGTGACCACGGTAGGGTCGATCATCTCGGAGTCCACAACATCGGACTGGACGAGCTTTTGCCGAAGCAGATCGAAATAGCCGCGTTCTCCTGAGGGGCGCGCCATGGCGATGCCGCGCAGAATGGCATAATCCCGATCGGTCATGACGAACTGGGGCGAGTCCGACATTTTATGAGGCTCCTTAACAGCTGAAATGAAACAGGGAATGGGCGCCGCGCCAGGGAGGGCGCGGCGCCAGTCAATCAGGGCTTGCTGGTGCCGAGCGCCGTCAGCACGCGGGCGCGATCGTCAAGAGCGCGCAGGCGGATGGTCATGGTTTCGGTCTTGACCGGGGTCTGCGGCGGCAGCTTGTATTCCAGATCGGGTAGCACCGACTTGACCCAATCGGTGAAGCGCTGCAGCTTGTGCGCGCCGCTAATGGGCAGGGTGACGGCATATTTGAAGGTCATAATCGAATTATCCATACAAACGCATCGCCGCATCCCGGCGTCGGCAAGACGCGGGTGCTACGGACGATGACAACTGACCCGCGGAAAGCGGGTGCAAAATCAGCGGAAAATTAGGGACTTATCCTGGCCCGGCCCTTGCAACGCAGGTGGCCGAACCAGGTCACACACCTCGAAGGAGGCGGATCCGGTGCTGCTGGCGATGATCGGAACGATTGGCGCGCATGCCCATATCAAAGCAGAACGCGGCGGAAAGTCAAATCACTGCCGGCATACATGCCGGATCGGCTTGCCAGCCCTCAGGGTCGGGACTAGCCTTCGCCTATTATGAACCGGGCAAATTTGCCCGAGGAGGACTGAAATGGCCAAGGGTCAGATGCGCAGCAACAAAGAAGCCAAGAAACCCAAAAAGGACAAGATCGTCGCCGCCAAGCCGATCACCGGTCTGGGCTCGGGTAGCGCTGGCAACGCCAAGAAGTAAGCGTCCCAATCGCGACAGATGTGGCGGTCGACAGGGGTCGGCCGCCTTTTTTTTGTGGCCAGGCGTCAGGATGCGAGGCTGGGGGCCATCGACACTAGAATGTCCGTGCGCGGCACGCTGCCGTGGCTGGAACTGGCGGCCAGCATGGCCAGGATCATCAGGGCGATAACGGTAGCGATACGCACAGGCTCGGTCCTCCAGCAGAAGGTCTGAGCCCATCAACTGCGCCTTGGCGCTGCGGCGGTCAATGCCAGCGTTAAGACTTGCTTAACGGTGCAATTTTAGCGAATTTTCGAGGGTGTTCAGCCCGCCGTATGGCCGAGCAACCCGCTGGACTGGATCCCGTCAAAGACAAACTGCACCGCCAGCGCGGCCAGCAGGATGCCGACGACGCGCGACACCACCGCCAGCCCGGTGACCCCGAGCACGCGCTGGATCGGAATCGCCACCAGCAGCGTCAGCCAGGCCAGAAACAGGATCACCACCACCGCCAGCAACACCGACCAATATTCCAGATTGGTCTTGGTGCCGGTGGTCAGCAGGATCACTGCGCTGATGGCACCGGGGCCGGCGAGCAGGGGCATGGCCAGCGGAAACACGGCGATATCCTGGCGCTGGCGGGCCTCCACCTCTTCCTCGTCAGTGGTGCCGGTGCCGCCCGAATGGCGGGCGAACACCATGTCGATAGCGATCAAAAACAGCAGCAGGCCGCCGGCGGTACGCAGCGCCGGAATGGTGATGCCGAAGACTTCGAGGATCGGATTGCCCAGCACGCCGAAGAGCAACAGGATGATGCCGGCGATGATGACGCCACGCGTGGCGAAGGCAAAACGCTGCTTGGAGGTGTGATGCTTGGTCAGCGCCGCGAAGATAAAGGCGATATCGGCCACGCCCACAGTGGCGAACAGCGTCGCGAAGGCGACGAAAAAGGTAGTTGTGGGCATGACGCCGGTCCCCTCAGAGCGAGATAGACCTAGCGTTTTCGTGACCGTTTGGCGACCCCCTGCCGCGGGCCTGCTGTCGCCGGGTCAGACCATGCGTGCCGCGGTCGCCAGGCCGGCCAGCAACAGCAGGCCAAACCCGTCGATCCAGCCCCGCGAGCGGCTCAGCCAATCGGCTTTCGGCCGTGTTGTCGGCAGAAACCGCAGCAGCCAGACGGCGCCGTAGAGCACCCATACGGTGAAAAACGCCACCATCAGCAGATCGGCCCAACCGGAGCGGTTGAAGCCAACCATGATGCGGGTGATGCCGGCGCCGAGCAGGATCGACAGCAGATAGGCGCCGACTACGACCAGCGAGTTCCGCCAATAGGGCAGGGTCAGCCGCTGGTCGACCGGCAGGGTGCGGCGCCAGCGGCGGAACAGAAACCAGCCGACGCCGCCCAGTATCGTCGTCAGCAGCAGATACATCAGGCGCGGCGCTTTTCGATGGCGTCCCAGATCATCACGGCAATGTCCGGCCCGCCGAAGCGCTTGATCTCGCGGATGCCGGTGGGCGAGGTGACGTTGATCTCGGTGAGGTAGTCGCCGATGACGTCGATGCCGACAAAGATCATGCCGCGTTCCTTAAGCGCCGGGGCGATGGTGGCGCAGATTTCCAACTCGCGCGCGGTGAGCGGGCTCAGCTCGGGGCGGCCGCCGACATGCATGTTGGAACGCGCTTCGCCATCGGCGGGAACGCGGTTGAGGCCGGCAATCGGCTCGCCATCAATGATGATGATCCGCTTGTCGCCCTTGCGCACGTCGGGCAGGTATTTCTGGATCATGAAGGGTTCGCGATAGTTCTGCTCGAACAGTTCCAGCAGGCTAACCAGATTGTGGTCGCCCTCCTGGATGAAGAACACGCCGGCCCCGCCATTGCCGTAGAGCGGCTTGACGATGATGTTGCCATGCTCCTTGCGGAACTCATGGATCAGGCTGCGGTCGCGCGTCACCAAAGTCGGCGGCATCAGCTCGGGAAAATCCATCACCAGGATTTTTTCCGGCGCATTGCGCACCGCAGACGGCGGATTGACCACCAGGGTCTTGGGATGCAGCCGCTCGAGCAGATGGGTGAGCGTGATGTAATTCATGTCGAAAGGCGGATCCTGGCGCATATGGATCACGTCCTGCGTCGACAAATCGACCCGGCTGGCCTCGCCGAGCTGGTAATGTTCGCCCTTGGGCTTGTCGAAGACGCGGATCGGGGCGGCTAGTGCCGACACCACATTGCCGCGCAGCGCCAGCGTATCGGGCGTGTAATGCAGCAGCTCGTGGCCGCGCGCTTGCGCCTCCAGCATCATGGCGAAGGTGGAGTCGCCGAGGGGATTGATGGTGGCGACATGGTCCATCTGAACCGCGACTTTGAGCATTTTTGGCCCTTTTTGATCTGTGGTCGGGCGGCCGGAGCTTCAGCTGGCCGCATCGAAGGCGTTGATGACATGGCGCGGCCATCTGCCTTGTGCAAGGAAAATTACATCGAAGCGGCAGTTCGCCTGTGCTGCGGCGGGGTGGCGGGCCAGCCAATATTGCGCGGCGCGGGTGATGCGCGACTGGTTGACCGACGCCAGCGTCTCGGCTTCGCTGGATGCCTGACGGCGCGCCTTGACCTCGACAAAGACGATGGTGCCGAAGCGGCTGGCGATCAGGTCGATTTCGCCGACCGGGGTTTTGTAGCGTTGCGCGATGATGCGGTAAAATTGCAGGCGCAGCAGCCAGGCCGCCAGCAACTCGCCGCGCTGGCCGCCCTGGTAAGCCTTGATGCGCGCCTTACTTTTCGGCTTTAAGGGCGAGGGCGGCATCATAGACCTCCTTGCGCTTGAGCCCATATTGCTTGGTCACGTCATCGACGGCGACGCGCAGCGGCTGGTCAGCCATCGCTGCCAGCAGAGCCGCCTGCCATTCGTCGGCGTCGGGAGCGGTGGGCGCGGCGGCGCCGGCGACGACAATGACGGCTTCGCCCTTGGTTTCGGTGTCGGCAAAGGCAGCAGCCAGCGCGGGCAGGGTGCCGCGATGCACCCGCTCGAAGCGCTTGGTCAGTTCGAGCGCCACCGCGGCTTGGCGGTCTCCCCACAATTCAGCCATCGCCGCCAGCGTGTCGTCCAAGCGGCGCGGGCTTTCGTAGAACACCAGCGTTTCACGTGAATCCGTCAGCGCCTTGAGCGCATTGACGCGGGCGCCGGCCTTGGGCGGCAAAAAGCCGTGAAAGGCGAAGGCGTCGGTGGGCAGGCCCGCCACCACCAGCGCCGACAGCAGCGCCGAGGCGCCGGGAATGGGGAAGACCGGCTGGCCGGCTTCAGCGAGAGCGCGGATCAGCGGGAAACCGGGGTCGGACAGCAGCGGCGTGCCCGCGTCGGAAATCAGCGCGATGGCTTCGCCGGCGGCGACGCGGCGGACGATGTCCTCGGCCTTGGCCCGCTCATTGTGCTCATGCAGCGCCACGCGGCGCCCCTTGATGCCGTAGTGATCAAGCAGGCGGGCCGATTGCCTCGTGTCCTCGCACAGCACCACAGAGGCGGCCGCCAGCGTTTCCAGCGCGCGAATCGTGATGTCGCGCAGATTGCCGATCGGGGTAGCGACGACATAGAGGCCAGGCGCCAGTGGCGGGGCGGCAAATGTGGTGCCGGCGATGAAATAGCCCGAATTGGTGTCCGACATGCCCATTCCGCTGGTTGAGAATTGGTTAAGCAATTGCTGCCAAGTGTTAACAGACTGCTAGCATTGAGAGGCCCGAAAATGCGGATTTTCGGAAACATCGCCACTGCCATAGCACGCGGCGTCGGATCGGCGCTGCTGGTTTTGCTGGCCGCCTGTGCGCCGCTGCAACTCGGCTCCCGGGTGCTGGATTTTGGTGGCCCGGTGGGAACGCCCGACCAGCCGGGCCAGATGACGCCGAACCAGCCCCTGCAACCGAGCGGGCCGAGCCAGAGTTTTGGCCGCGGACCGGTGCCGGTGACGCTGTTGCTGCCGCTCTCGGGCGATCCCGGCATCGCCAGTGTCGGCCAGTCACTGGCCAATGCCAGCCGGCTGGCGATCAGCTTCATCGAGGCCAATCCCAATATCGCGGAAAACATCACCATCACCCTGCGCGACAGCGGCACCAGCGTGCAGGGCGCGACGGCGGCGGCCAGTGCGGCGGTGAGCAGCGGGGCCAAATTGATCCTGGGGCCCTTGCGCGCCGAGCAGGTGACGGCAGCCGGCGCGGTGGCGCGTTCGGGTGGGGTGCCGCTGATCGGCTTTTCCAACAATCCGATAGCGGCGAGCCCGGGCGTGTATTTGCTCAGCGTCTTGCCAGACATGGAGATGAAGCGCTCGCTCAACTGGCTCAAGACGCAGGGCAGACGCGGCATTGCCGGGGTGTTCCCGACCAGTGAGTTCGGCCAGGCGCAGCAGACAGCGTTCCGCCAACAGGCCATTGCCGCAGGCTATGCGCCCAATGCGGTCTATAGTTTCTCGTCAGTCGGGGAAGCCCAGCAGATCATCAATCAGGCGCTGCCCGAGATCAAAAAGGGCATGATCGACACGCTGTTCCTGCCCGACCGCGCCACCGCGCCGAATTTTGGCCTGCTGCTGGCGCAGGCCGGGGTGACGCCGGAGATGGTGCAAATCGTCGGCTCGGCCGATTGGGAGGGCGATCCGAGCATCGCCAGCAGCAGCGCCTTGGTGGGCGCGATCTATCCCAGTGTCGACCCGGCCGGCATGGCGGCAATCAGCGGCGATTATCAGCGCCAGTTCGGCGGTCAGCCGCACGCGCTGGCCACCCTCGCCTATACCGCAACCATCCTGGCCAATGTGAACACGCTGTCGATGGCCAATCCGCCCTATAATCCGGTGCTGCTGACCAGCCCGCAGGGGTTCAATGGGCGCGACGGGGTGTTCCGGTTTTTGGGCAATGGGCGCAGCGAATACGCGCTGGCGATCAAGCGTCTGGCGCCGGGCGGGGCGCAGATGCTGGAGGCCGCGGGCTCTAAGCGTCTGTCCGGCGCCTGACCTCAGCCAACGCAACCTCGACATCTACCATCGCATTGTTCAAGGCCAGTTTGGCAGCATCGAGAGCCATTGCAGCGTTGTGTAGCGATTTTCCCGACGAGTAGGGTCCTGCTGGCGGAAAATCCGACAGCGGCGACGGAACAATTTCTGGAAAAGTCCTACCCTGCTTGACATCCGCAACGCGGCCCGGGTTTACGCCAAACCACGCTGCGATGTCATGATTTCTGTCGCCTCTCAGCAGCATACCTTTTACGACTGCAGCATCAGTATCAGACAAGCGAATTCCGCTATTCTCTGCCTTCATCCCGCATCTCCATTCATGCGAGATGCATTATTGCCCGTTGCAGTTTAGATTCCAATATACTTTGGAGTCTTGCTTAAGCCGCCAGGTCGGCGACCACGGCGTCGAGCACCGGAAAGCCCTTTTCCGTCACGCGGATATTGCCATTCGGCAGGGTTTCCACAAAGCCGTAGCCCTTGAGGGTATCGATCTGGCGCTTGGAAATCTGGCGACCGGAGAGGGCGGTGAAGCGGGCGGGGGAGATGCCCTCCTTGAGGCGCAGCCCCATCACCAAAAATTCGTCGCCCTGTTCTTCCCAGGTGAGCACATCGTCCACCACCAGGCCGTGCCCCTTGTCGACGACCTTTTTCTGCCAGTCGAAGGGCATTTTTTCGGCGGCGGTGGCGTGGCGCTGATTGTTGATCATCAGGCGGCCATGAGCGCCCGGACCGATGCCGGCATATTCGCCATAGCGCCAATACAGCATGTTATGGCGGCTTTCCTGGCCGGGGCGGGCGTGATTGGAAATCTCGTAGGCTGGCAGGCCAGCTTCGGCCGTCAGCTCCTGGGTCATTTCATAGAAATCGGCGGCCAGATCTTCGTCCGGCAGCTTGAGCTTGCCGGCCTGCTGCAGATCGAAATAGCGCGTACCCTGCTCGATGGTGAGCTGGTAGAGGCTGAGATGGCCGCGCGCCATCCACAGCGCTTCCTTGAGCTCGTCTTCCCAATCATGCAGCGTCTGGCGCGGACGGGCATAGATCAGATCGAAGCTCGAGCGCTCGAACACCGATTGCGCGATGCGCACGGCGGCGATAGCTTCGTCGACGGTGTGACGGCGGCCCAGTTCGGCCAGCGGGCCGGGGCGCAGTGACTGCACGCCCAGCGAGACGCGATTGATGCCGGCGGCGCGGTAGCCCTTGAAGCGGTCGACTTCGACGCTGGTCGGATTGGCCTCCAGCGTGATCTCGGCATTGGCGTCCATGGTCCAATGCTTGGCGATGGCGTCGATGATGCGCGCCGTCGAGTGCGGGTTCATCAGCGACGGCGTGCCGCCGCCGAAAAAGATCGACTGCACGACGCGGCCCGGCGCCATGGCGGCAGCGGTGGCGATTTCGCGCTCATAGGCGGCGACATAGTCGATTTCGTCGAAGGCGCCGCGATGGACATGCGAGTTGAAGTCGCAATAGGGGCACTTGGCCGCGCAGAAGGGCCAATGCACATAGACCCCGAACATGTCGTTGGGGTTAGCGCTCAATCTGGTTCTCCACGAACAGGGCGAAAGCGCGGGCGCGATGGCTCAGGCCCTGCTGACCGGGGGTCCAACTGTGCTTCATGTCCGGCGGCATCTGGCCAAAGGTGATGTCGTAGCCGGCGGGCATGAACATCGGGTCATAGCCATGGCCCTGCTCGCCGCGCGGCGGCCAGACCAGGGTGCCGTCGCATTTGCCGACATAAAGCACGTCGCGGCCATCGGGATGGGCGAGGCAGAGCGTGGCATTGAACGAGGCCTTGCGGCGCGACGGCTCGGTAGCATTGGCGGCCTGCAGCGCATCTTCGACGCGCTTCATGGCGCGGTTGAAATCGCGCGGCACGCCGGCCCAGTCAGCGGTGTAAACCCCGGGATCGCCATTCAGCGCATCGACGCACAGCCCCGAATCATCGCTTAGCGCGATCATGCCGGCGCCTTGCGCGGCGGCATGGGCCTTGGTGCGGGCGTTCTCGGCAAACGTCGTGCCGGTTTCGTCAGGCTCGGGCAGGCCGAGTTCGCCGGCCGATACCAGCTCAAGACCAAACGGGGCGAACAGCTCCTGGAATTCCTTGAGCTTGCCGACATTGTGGGTGGCGAGGACCAGACGGTCGCCTTCGCGGAGTTTTGCAATACTGGTCATCGTGCGGTTGACCCTCCGAGGGCGGTCTTGCGGGTTTCGCTCTTCGTCCGACCCGCAGCGGGGCGAGGCGACAGATCGAGGGCGCGGGTAATGTCATGCCAGATCGCGCAAGTCTCCGCCGACACCACACGGTCTGCCTCGCCCGCCTGGGGCGCAGGCCGCGGTGAAGGGGCGGCTTTTTTGCGCGTAAAGAACTTCATGCGGTCAGCGCCGTCTGTTGCAGCAGGGTCAAATCGGCAATGCCCTGCTCGGCTAGCGTCATCAGGCTGTTCAGCTCGTCGCGGCTGAACGGGACCTGTTCGGCAGTGCCCTGGATTTCAACGAATTTGCCCGAGCCGGTCATGACGAAATTGGCGTCGGTATGGGCTTCGACGTCCTCGAGATAATCGAGGTCGAGCACCGGGGTGCCGCGATAGATGCCGCAGGAGACGGCGGCGACCGAATCACGCAGCGCCTTGCCCTTGGTCAGCTTGCGCTCATCCATCCAGGCAATAGCATCGGCCAGCGCCACATAAGCGCCGGTGATCGCCGCGGTGCGGGTGCCGCCATCGGCTTCGAGCACGTCGCAGTCGATGGTAATCTGGTTTTCGCCCAGCAGCTGCATATCGACCACGGCGCGCAGGCTGCGGCCGATCAGGCGCTGGATTTCCTGGGTGCGGCCGGTCTGCTTGCCGGCGCTGGCTTCGCGGCGGGTGCGCGAACCAGTGGCGCGGGGCAGCATGCCATATTCGGCGGTGACCCAGCCCTGGCCCTTGCCGCGCAGCCAGCCGGGCAGGCTGGTTTCGACCGAGGCGGTGACCAGCACCTTGGTATTGCCGAACGAGACGAGGCAGGAGCCCTCCGCCTTCATGGCGACTTTGCGCTCAATGCTGACTGCGCGCATCTGATGGGGCTCACGTCCGGAAGGGCGCATTAGGATTCCACGAAAAATTACTGTTAACCGCCTCTTAACCCTCCTCGCCCCGGCTCACAAGCACTGGCGGCTTGGCGCGCAGCAGCAATGCGCTTAAATGAGAGCGCAGGGTTAAAGTGAACGATTTTATCGAAAGCCGCATAGTGAAGCCGCAAGAAGACTTTCTGAGCGTGCTCAACGCCCGCAGTCAGGACATATTCAAGAAGATCGTCGAGCGTTATCTCGAGACCGGCTCGCCCGTGGGATCACGCGATCTCAGCCGCATGCTGCAGACCGGGCTGTCGCCGGCCTCGGTGCGCAATGTCATGGCGGACCTCGAAGATCTCGGGCTGATCGCCGCGCCGCATACCTCGGCCGGGCGCGCGCCGACCCAGGAAGGGCTGAGGTTTTTCGTCGATGCCATGCTCGAAGTTGGCTCGGTCAATGAGAGCGAGCGCGCCCAGATTGCGCACTCCATCGAAGGCCAGCAGCGCGGCCAGGTGGAAGATGTTCTCACGGAGGCCAGCCAATTGCTCTCCGGCCTCAGCCAGGGCGCCGGCGTGGTGATCGCCACCAAGGCCGACGTGGTGCTGCGCCATATCGAATTCGTGCGGCTCGACGCCACCCGCGCCATGGCCATTCTGGTCGGGCAGGACGGGCAGGTGGAAAACCGCATCATGGATATTCCGCCGGGGCTCACCGCCGGAGTGCTGACCCAGGCCGGCAATTATCTGGCCCATCATGTGGTGGGGCGCACCATTGCCGAGGCGCGCAAGGCGCTGGCTGACCGGCAGGCCGAACAGCGCGCCGAGCTGGATGAACTGACGCAGAAGCTGGTGGATGCCGGCATCGCCACGCTGGGCCAGGCTTCGGCCAATAGCCAGCCGACGGTGATCGTGCGCGGCCGGGCCAATCTGATTAATGACACCATGGCGAGCGATGAGTTGCTGCGCATGCGGCAATTATTCGATGAGCTGGAAAGCAAGGACGGCTTGCTCGACCTGCTCGGCGACGCCGAGAAGGCGCAGGGGGTGCGAATTTTCATCGGCTCGGAAAACAAGCTGTTTTCGCTGTCGGGTTCGTCGGTAATCCTGTCGCCCTATAAGGACGCCAATGACCGCATTGTCGGCGTGCTGGGCGTGATCGGGCCGACGCGGCTGAATTACGCGCGCATCGTGCCGGTGGTGGATTATACCGCAAACGTGATCAGCGCGATGATGGCCAGAAAGCGGACTTAGCGGCGGAGGCTTGAAAATCCGGTCGTATTGGCCGATATGCGGGACAAATCCTTTGACTGTTATGCGGAACAAAACAGATGAGCGACGACAACGCCGCCCCGGGCGAAATGCCTGAAGTCGAAATCCCGGTCGAAGAGACCATTGATCCGGTGGAAGCGCTGCGCGCCGAGAATGCCGAGCTCAAGGATCGCGTGCTGCGGACCATCGCCGAGATGGAAAACCTGCGCAAGCGCACCGAGCGCGACGTGGCCGACACGCGCAGCTATGCCATTGCCGGCTTTGCCCGCGACATGCTGAGCGCCACCGATGCGCTGAACCGCGCGCTGGTAATGCTGCCGGAAGGCACCCGCGAATCCGAAGACCCGACGGTCAAATCGCTGATCGAAGGCATCGAGATGACCGAGCGCGAAATGCAGCGCCTGCTGGCCAAGCATGGCGTCGTGCCGATCGAGGCTGAGGGCCTGAAGTTCGATCCGCACAAGCATCAGGCGATGTTTGAAGTGCCGGACGCGACCAAGCCGGAAGGCACTGTGGTGCAGGTGGTGCAGGGCGGTTTCGCCATTGGCGAGCGCGTGTTGCGACCCGCCATGGTCGGCGTCGCCAAGGGCGGTCCGGTTGCGGCTCCCAGCGGCGAGCCGGTCGACAAGAGCGCCTGATTTAGACCAATAGTTTCACGTGAATCCCCGCGAAAGCGGGGATTTTCTTTTGTGGGTTAGCCCAGAATATCCTTGGACTGGATGCGCTCCACGCCGGCTTCAGCCATGGCGGCCCAGGCGGCGGCGAGGCTGCCATTGGTGTCGATGGCGCGGCTGGCGTCGTCAATGACGGTGACGTCGAAGCCGCCGGCGGCGGCGTCGATGGCGGTCCAGCTGACGCAGAAATCGGTGGCGAGGCCGGCGATATAGAGCCGGTCGACTTCGCGTTCATTGAGATAACCGGCGAGGCCGGTCAGCGTCGAGCGGTCGGCTTCCTGGAATCCAGAATAGGAATCAATCAATCGGTTGAAGCCCTTACGGATGATCAGCTGGCCATGCGGCACGTCGAGATCGGCGGACAAGGCCGCGCCGTGGCTGTTCCAGACGCAATGGTCGGGCCACAGCACCTGGGGGCCATAGGGCAGTTCCACCATGTCGTAGGGGGCCTTGCCGGGGTGCTGGCTGGCGAAGGAAATGTGATCGGACGGGTGCCAGTCCTGGGTGAAGATCACATTGCTGAAATGGCGGGCCAGGGTGTTGATCAGCGGCACGATTTCGTCGCCGCCGGCCACCGCCAGACTGCCGCCCGGCAAAAAGTCATTCTGCACATCGACCACGACCAGCACGTCGGTGGGATTGATCTTGATGGTCATTTTCACTCCAGAAATCGTCAGTTTGCAGCAAGAAGGCTTATTGTACCCATTCGGCGCGGATGAGGCCGCGCACGGAATTGCCGAGCCAGACGGCGTCGGCCTTTGGCAAATCATCCAGCGTCAGAATCTGTTCCATCGCGCGACCGGTGGCCAGCAATTCGGCGCGCAGTGTGCCGGGCAAGAGGCCCGAGGATAGTGGCGGGGTCAGCAAGACCCCATCGCGTTCGAGGAACAGGCTGGTGATCGAGCCTTCGGTCAACTCATTGCGTTCATTGCAAAATACCACCTCATCAACGCCCAAAGCCGCCTGGGCGCGCTGGCGCGGTTCGTCGAGCATGGCCCGGTTGGTGGTCTTGTGCAGCAGAAAACGGTTCTGCGAATCCTGGCGTGTATCGGCGATGGCGAAGCGGAACAGGGCCGGATTGGGCGGCAGGGGCACGGCTGTAATGGCCGGGCCGCTGGCGTCGAGGGTGAGCCGTACCCGCATGGCGGCGTCGGTAAAGCTGTCAGCATGATCTGCCAGCATGCTGGCGATTTTCTCGCGGTTTGCTGGCAGTTGGAAATAGCGTGCCGACAATTCGAGCCGGTGCAGGTGACGCTCGAGCAGATCATAGCCGCTACCCGGTTGCCAGAGCAGGGTTTCGATCAGGGTCACCGGTTGGGCCGGTTCGGTGAAAAACGCCATTTTGAGCAGAGCCTCGCGATATTCGTCTTCGGCCTGACTATCGGCGACGATGCCGCCGCCAATGCCGATTTCGCCGTTGCCGTGATTGTCGATGACCGCGGTCCGAATCGCCACATTGAGGGTCAGATCGCCATTGGGGGCGAAGTAGCCGATGGAGCCGGTATAGACGCCGCGCGGTCCGGCTTCGACCTGGTGGATGATTTCCATGGCGCGCAGTTTGGGCGCGCCGGTGATCGAACCGCAGGGGAAGAGATTGGCCAGCAGGTCACTGGTGCTCACCCCCGGGCGGCGCTGGGCGACAATGCCCGAGGTCATGGTGTGCAGCGTGGAAAAGGTTTCGACGGTGAACAGGTCGGTGACCTTGACCGAGCCGATTTCGGCGATGCGGCCGAGGTCGTTGCGCAACAGGTCGACGATCATCAGGTTTTCGGCGCGGTTTTTTTCGTCACTGGCCAAAGCGGCCCGCCCGGCTGCGTCCTCGGCCAGATTGCGGCCGCGCTTGAGCGTGCCCTTCATCGGGCGGGCGCTGAGCTGGCCGGCCCGGCTCGAGACGAAGAGTTCGGGCGAGCGCGACAATATCCAATGGGTGCCAGTGTTGATCAGCGCGCCATAGGCGACCTGCTGTTTGCGCACCAGTTCGCGATACAGCGCCAGCGGATCGCCGTCCAACTGGAAGCCGGCCTTGAAGGTGAGGTTGACCTGGTAGGTATCGCCGGCCGCGATCAGGCTCTTCACGGTGTCGAAGGCCAGGCCATAGGCGGCCTCGTCCATGCGCGGAATGATGTTGCGGGCCGTGCCGGTGCTGATGCCAGCGAGGCGCTGCTCGACCTGTGCCGGGCTCAGGCGTTCGGGGGCGTCGTAAAGGCCGAGCCAGAGCAGGGGGGTGGCGTTGCGCTCTGGTAAAAGGGAGGTGAGGCGCTCCTCGAAGACAAAACCCAGCTCATAGGCGAGATAACCGGCAGCATGCAGGCCCTCGGCATTGGCCGCCTCCAGCCGGGCCAAAGCCGCCCGCACGCCGGCAGCGTCATGGGCGCACAAAATTTCGCGCGGGGCGGTGAACAGCAAATTCTCCCCGGCGGGATCGAGAGTATCGTGGAGCAGCACTGAACCGGGGGCGAACATGGCGGCTTTCTAATGGCTTTTGCCGCGCCCGTCACCGGGTTCGCCGTGCGAAAAAATTGCGGCTGGCCCCATGGCGCCGCTTCCGCTGATTTGGGCCGCCATGCTAAATAGCAGCGCGCCGGCGGCGGAATTGCCACCGGCTTGGGAGACTTCCATGAACTTTAATCTCAAGGGCGGCCTTGCCGCCCTGTCGCTGCTGGCCTTCGTCGTGCCGGCGGCCGCGCAGACTGTCGAATTCACGCTGATCAATAACAGCTCGCAGGCGCTGCATTATTTCTACACCAACCCAAGCAATATGGATGCCTGGGGCGAGGACCTGCTGGGCGAGGACGGCACGCTGGAATCCGGCGAGCAGGTCATAGTCACCATCGGCGATGGCTCGGACCAGTGCCTGTATGATTTCCGCTTCGAGACCGGCGAAGGCTCGATGTTGGAAGTTACCGAGGTCGATATCTGCGAACTCAGCAGCTACACGCTGACCGACTAACCCGCAAAAAAACGCGGTGTCATCCCGGCCTTGAGCCGGGATCCATCCCGAGATGGCTGCACCGGCTTGATCTCAGGATGGGCCCCGGCTCAAGGCCGGGGTGACATCGAGCGTGGGGCGATGTTTTACGACGTCACTCAAGGGGGAGGGTGTCGACTGAGACAATCGCGATAGCCCGGCAACGCCGGTCTCCGCCAATTCACCCCTTTGAGCGCTTGAAGCCATTGGGCGCCCCCCCTATATAGCCAGCAAGCCCAGACACGGGCGTATTCCAGTGCAAGGAACCCGGCCTTCACCGGCCACGGGGCTGCTTCCGAAGCGGAGGGCTCCAGCACGGGTTTGCTAGAAGAGAGGCTAATTCATAAATGGCTAAAGTCATCGGTATCGATCTGGGCACCACCAATAGCTGCGTTGCAGTGATGGACGGCGCCAATCCCAAGGTCATCGAAAACGCGGAAGGCGCACGCACCACGCCATCCATGGTCGCCTTTTCCAAGGACGGCGAACGTCTGGTTGGCCAGCCGGCCAAGCGCCAGGCCGTTACCAATCCGGAAGGCACGCTGTTTGCGTTCAAGCGCCTGATCGGGCGCCGCTACGACGACAAGGTCGTGGCCAAGGACAAGAACCTCGTCCCCTTCAAGATCGTCGCCGCCGAGAATGGCGATGCGTGGGTCGAAGCCTCGGGCGAGAAGTATTCGCCCTCGCAGGTCTCGGCCATGATCCTGCAGAAGATGAAGGAAACCGCCGAATCCTATCTCGGCGAAACCATTACCCAGGCCGTCATCACGGTTCCGGCCTATTTCAACGACAGCCAGCGCCAGGCCACCAAGGATGCGGGCCGCATCGCCGGCCTTGAAGTGCTGCGCATCATCAACGAGCCGACCGCTGCGGCGCTGGCCTATGGCCTCGACAAGAAGAACACCGGCACCATCGCGGTCTATGACCTTGGCGGCGGCACCTTCGACGTGTCGATCCTGGAAATTGGCGACGGCGTGTTCGAGGTGAAGTCCACTAATGGCGACACCTTCCTCGGCGGTGAAGATTTTGACATGCGTCTGGTCGATTACCTGGCCGACGAGTTCAAGAAGGAGCAGGGCATCGACCTTCGAAGCGACAAGCTCGCTTTGCAGCGCCTCAAGGAAGCAGCGGAAAAGGCCAAGATCGAACTCTCGACCCTGACCCAGACCGAAATCAACCTGCCCTTCATCACCGCCGACGCGTCGGGCCCCAAGCACCTGACGCTCAAGCTGAGCCGTTCGAAGCTCGAATCGCTGGTCGACGACCTGATCCAGCGCACCATCGAGCCGTGCAAGCAGGCGATCAAGGATGCCGGCGTCACCGCCGCGCAGATCGATGAAGTCGTGCTGGTCGGCGGCATGAGCCGCATGCCCAAGGTGCAGGAAATCGTCAAGCAGCTGTTCGGCAAGGAGCCCCACAAGGGCGTGAACCCGGACGAAGTGGTGGCACTGGGCGCCGCCATTCAGGCCGGCGTGCTGCAGGGCGACGTCAAGGACGTGCTACTGCTCGACGTGACCCCGCTGTCGCTGGGCATCGAGACGCTGGGTGGCGTGTTCACCCGGCTGATCGATCGCAACACCACGATCCCGACCAAGAAGAGCCAGACCTTCTCGACCGCCGAGGACAATCAGAGCGCGGTGACCATCCGCGTGTTCCAGGGCGAGCGCGAAATGGCCGCCAATAACAAGCTGCTGGGCAATTTCGACCTCAGCGGCATCCCGCCGGCCCCGCGCGGCGTGCCGCAGGTGGAAGTGACCTTCGACATCGACGCCAACGGCATCGTGCAGGTTTCGGCCAAGGACAAGGGCACCGGCAAGGAGCAGCAGATCCGCATCCAGGCCTCGGGTGGTCTCAGCGACGCCGACATCGAAAAGATGGTCAAGGAAGCCGAGCAGAACGCCGAAGCCGACAAGAAGAAGCGCGAATCGGTTGAAGCCAAGAACCAGGGCGAAAGCCTGATACACTCGACCGAAAAGTCGCTCAAGGAATATGCCGACAAGGTTTCGGCGGAAGACAAGAGCGCTATCGAAGCCGCCATCAACGACCTCAAGGGCGTGATCGAAGGCGACGACGGCGAAGTGATCAAGGAAAAGACCGACGCCCTCGGCCAGGCGGCAATGAAGCTGGGCGAGGCCATGTACAAGGCCAGCCAGGCTGAAGCCGAAGCCAAGGCCAATGGCACCGACGATGATGGCGAAGACGACGATGTGGTCGACGCCGACTTCGAAGAGGTCAAGGACGACGACGGCCAGAAGTCGGCCTAAGTTTGGCGATATGATCGCCAGCATGAATTGAAGGGGGTCCGGCGTCAGCCGGGCCCTTTTTTTTGTTGCGGGGGCTGCCTCCCTTCTCCCCTTGCGAGAGAAGGGGCCCCGAAGGGGCGGATGCGGAGTCTCTTTCCTGAAATCGCAGCATGGGGGCGCGCAGCACCCTCACCCTGAAAATCGGCTGAACGCCGATTTTCAGTCCCTCTCCCTCAAGGGAAGAGGGGAAACGGAGCCTTAAATTCTACACTTCCGCTTAGAATTGGCTTTTCTGGGCTGCATAGCCTATGAAGGCACATGAACATTCCAGACCCCCAGACCTTCATCGAACCCGAAAAACTGCGCAAGCTCATGGCCAATGCCGTGCGCCTGGGCTATCCCGACTTGGCCTTTGGCTGTCAGTTCCGCATCGCCGAACTGGCCGGCAACGCCCATGGCAAGGCCTTTGAAGGCCCCGCCGCCGAGCGCGCCGTCGAGCGCCTGTTCTGGATCGGCCTTGTTACCGCCGAAGAACTCCGCACCGCCGATAATGGCCGCACCACCCGGCTGATCAAGGTTCGCGCCAAGCACAAGCGCGTCGGCGCCGTGCGCCTGCTGTCCGATCTGATGATGACGGCCGAGCTGAGCGATGGCTTTGAAAAGCTGGTCGCCAATAACCGCAGCGACCTCACCGGCGAAGCCATCGTGGTCAGCCACGAAGACCTGTTCAGCATCGATGCGGTCAATGCCGCGCGCAAGAAGCTGATGGACCAGGGCGTGACCCTGAGCGAAACCGCCGAAGCCTGACCGTCCGCCGCTCGCTGCTTCGGCCTCCCCCGAAACTTGCAGAGCGCGTGACCGACCCCGCCATTCGAGCCCCAGCCCGCATGGCATCCCCGCAAACAATGCTCCGCTGGAGCGATTTCCCCCTAACCTTAACCTTCCTTCGTGCCATTCGAGCGTAGCTCGCATGGCCTTCTCGCCTAAAATCGCTCCACTGGAGCGATTTTGCCCTGCGGGCCGGTGAGAAGTTTCACGTGAATCCTTGTTTTCGGCCCCGGAGCGATCCGGGGCTTTTCCTTGTGGACAGCGTCCGACGCCGCAAAATGGGCTTGATTGAGTCAAGTGCCAGCCGCTTTTCGGGTGCAAATGAGCCACATGCGTTTCTGAGGCCGCTGCCATGACCGAATCCACCGCCGAGCATCCTGCGGCTGACACCACCGACTCCATCGGGCGGCTGGCCGAGCTGATCGCCGGCGATCCGATGGAACGGATCGATGCCGATATGAAGCATGTGCTCGATGGCATGGCCGAGCTGGGCGCGCGGCCGCTGGAGCTGATTTCGCCGGTGATGGCGCGACGCCAGCCGCGGGCGGCCGAAGCGATCAGCGCCATTCTGGACCGGCAGGAGCGCGAGCGCCCCGAGGATGGGGTCAGCACCGAAGACATCGCGATAGCGGGCGCTGACGGCGAATTGCCGGCGCGGCTCTATCGGCCCATGGGCCTACTGAGCCGCAACAACCCGATGATCCTTTATTTTCATGGCGGCGGCTTTGTCACCGGCGACCTCGACAGCCATGATGCCTCGGCGCGGGCTTTGGCCCGGCGCAGCGGCGCTATCGTGGTGTCACTCGCCTATCGGCTGGCGCCGGAGCATAAATTTCCAGCGGCGCATGACGATGCCTGGGCGGCGTGGCGCTGGCTGCTGGCGGCGGCACAGGGACTGGCCGGCGATGCATTGCGGCTGGCCGTGGCCGGCGAGGATGCCGGTGGCAATCTGGCGGCTTATGTGGCGCTGCGGGCGCGCGATGAGCGCGTCATCAAGCCGGTGCACCAAGTGTTGATCCACCCCATTGCCGGGGCCGAGCTGTCGACGCCATCCTATGGCCAGACCCTGCGGGCGCAGCCGATCGGACTGCCGGCGATGCGCTGGCGGTTCCGGCAGCTGTTCAATGACGACGCCGAGCGCAGCGATCCGCGCATCGCCCTGACCGAGATTACCAATCTGGCCGGCGTGGCCCCGGCGACCATCGTGCTGGCGGGTATCGACCCGCTGCGCTCGGAAGGCGAAGCCCTGGCCGCAGCCCTCGAAAGCGCCGGCGTCCCGGTGCAGTGCTGGACCTATGATGGGGTCACGCAGGGGTTTTTCGGCCTGGGCCTCGTGGTCACCAAAGCGCTGTTCGCGCAGGCCGATGTGGCCGATGCGCTGGGCAAGGCGTTTGCGCCGGACCGGCGTAGCTGACCCCACATCCTGCCAAAGCACAGCATGCCTTGCCGTTTGACGGCCTGACGCATTGAAGCGCGCGCGCTGGCTTGCTATGAGCCAGCCATGGTTTTGCCGGTTGCGGCCCCACCACCCCTTGCGGGACGTGGGGTCGATTGCCATCTAGGGGCAGACACCGGGGCATAATTTGATGCAGGGCGCGCGCCGGCGCGACCAGCAGGTTCGGAGACTATTTTTGGCCAAACGCGATTTCTACGAGGTGCTCGGCGTACAGAAGGGCGCTGACGACGCAGCGCTCAAGAGCGCCTATCGCAAGCTCGCCATGCAGCACCACCCCGACCGCAATCCGGGCAATGCCGACGCCGAAGCCAAGTTCAAGGAACTCAGCGAGGCCTATGACACGCTCAAGGACGGCCAGAAACGCGCCGCCTATGACCGGTTTGGCCATGCCGCCTTTGAAAATGGCGGCGGGCGCGGGCCGGGCGGTGGTTTTGGCCCCGAATTCACCTCCTCGATGTCCGATATCTTCGACGATATCTTTGGCGACTTCATGGGCGGCGGCGGTGGTGGCCGGGGCAGGGGTGGCGGCGCCGCCAAGCTGCGCGGCAGCGATCTGCGCTATAACCTCGAAATCAGCCTCGAAGAGAGCTTTGAAGGCCGCACCGTCGAAATCGACGTGCCGACGCTGGTCGGCTGCAATACCTGCGATGGTTCGGGCGCCAAGCCGGGCACCGGCACCCATACCTGCCGCCAGTGCAATGGCCATGGCAAGGTGCGCGCCGCGCAGGGCTTCTTCACCATCGAGCGCACCTGCCCGGTCTGTCAGGGCCGTGGCCAGATGATGGACCAGCCCTGCACCGATTGCGGTGGCCAGGGCCGCCGGCAGGAAAATCGCAAGCTCAGCGTCGATATCCCCAAGGGGATCGAGGACGGCACCCGCATCAGGCTGGCCAATGAGGGCGAGGCCGGACTACGCGGCGGACCGCCGGGCGATCTCTATATTTTCATCTCGATCCGCCCGCATGAGCTGTTCCAGCGCGACGGGGCCGATCTTTATGCTCGCGTGCCGATTGCCATGACCACGGCGGCTTTGGGTGGCGAATTCGAAGTGCCGACGCTGGATAATGCCCGGGCCAAGGTGAAAGTCGCGGCCGGCACCCAGCCGGGTCAGCGCGTCCGCCTCAAGGGCAAGGGCATGCCGGTGCTGCGTTCCAAGGATGTCGGCGATCTCTATGTGCAGCTCGATATCGAGACGCCGCAAAATCTGAGCCGCAAGCAGCGCGAGCTGCTGGAGGAATTCCAGCGCATCACCACCGAGGACACCAATCCGACCTCGGAAGGGTTTTTCGCCAAGCTCAAGAAGATGTTCGAGGCCTAAGCATTGTCCGATCCGATCGCGCCGGCCTCGCCCATTCCCCCAGCAGCCGGCCCGATCGAGATCGTCCTGGCGTTTGACGACGCCTTCTGGGCGCCGACTTACGCCACCATGCGTTCGATCTGCCTGACGACGCATCACCCCGAGCGGCTGCGGTTTCATCTGCTGCATCGCACGCTGACGCCCGAGCATCACGCCGCCATCGCCAGCATCGGCAGTGATTATGGCGCAGTGCTGAACTTCATCGATATCGATGCGCGCAACATCTTGGCGGAGCGCATCGCGGCGTTCCCCAAGATCCGGCTGGCGCGGCTCAACCCGATTGTCTATGCGCGGCTGTTTCTCGGCGATCTGCTCGATCCCGCGATTACCCGCGTGCTGTATCTGGACAGCGATCTATTCGTACGCAGTGCGCTTGATCCGCTGTATTTCATGGATATGGACGGCCACGCCATCGCCGCCGTGCTGCAGCCCGACCGCACCCATTGCATCGCCGGGCAGGATCTGCGCGCCCGCAATGCCTTCTCCATGGCCGAGCCCTATTTCAATGCCGGGGTGATGCTGATCGATATGGCGCAATACCGGGCAATGGATTTTGCCGCCACGCTGGCCCAGCTGGAGCCAGCCGAGCTGGCGATGTTCTATTACGATCAGGACATGATCAATTACTGCTTCAAGGGGCGGATTCTCGAAGTCGAGCCGCGCTGGAATTTGCAGAATGCCGAGCCGGCGCATGAGGTGTTCAACCCGACCATCGTGCATTATTCGGCCAATGCCAAACCCTGGCTGAGCTGGTCGCGCGTCGCCTTCAAGCGCACCTATCGCCATCTGATGACCAACCAATATTACTACCAGTATCGGCGCGAACGCCTGCTGCGCCGGCTCAAGCGGCTCGTCGGCTGGCGCTAAGCCGGCTTGCCGGAGGCGAAGGCGGCGGGCAGAGTGGGTCCATAACAAGGACCAATCCCCCATGCTGACTGCGCTAACGCTTTGCGGCTCGATCCGCAAAAATTCCTATAACCGGATGCTGCAGGAGCATGTCGGGCACAAGCTGGAGGCGGCGGGCGTGGCGGTCAACGCCATCAGCCTCGCCGATTTCGAAATGCCGATCTTCAATGAGGATCTGGAGCCCGACCATGTGCCCGAGGCCGCCGGACGGCTGGCCGAACTGTGGCGCAGCCACGACATCGTCTTCATCGCCAGCCCGGAATATAATGGCGGGCTGACGCCGCTCACCGTCAATATGCTGGCCTGGCTTAGCCGGCAAAAACCCAGCCCGTTTCGCCATGCGGTATTCGGCATTGGCGGGGTCAGCACCGGCAAATATGGCACCATTTTCGGCCTCAGCCATCTGCGCGATTCGCTGAGCAAGATCGGGGCGCTGGTGGTGCCGACTTTGCTCGGTATCGGCCCGGTCGAAGACGCCTTCGACAAAGACGGCAATCCCACCGAGCCCGCCATCATCCGCAAGGTCGACCAGATCGTGCAGGAACTGACCCAGTTCCGCCGGGGCGGCTAACCATGCGGGCGCTGTATCTGACCCATCCGCAGGTGGCCATCGACGCCAATATGCCGGTGCCGTTATGGGGGCTGTCGGCCCTGGGCCGGCAACGCGCCGAGGCATTTGCCCAATCGGGCGCCGTGCCGGTCGGGGCGATGATCTTTTCCAGCAATGAGCGCAAGGCGCTGGAATTGGCGGAACTGCTGGCTACGGCGGCCGGCACAGCGGTGCTGAGCGAGCATGCGATGGGCGAGAATGACCGCAGCGCCACCGGCTTTTTGCCACCGGCCCTGTTCGAGGCGACCGCCGACCGGTTCTTTGCCGCGCCGGAGCAGAGCATTGATGGCTGGGAGCGGGCCATCGACGCCCAGCGCCGCATCGTCGCGGCGGTAGCGGCCGCACTAGCCCGGGTGCCGGAGGGCACGCCGGCGATACTGTGCGGCCACGGGGCGGTGGGCACATTGCTCAAATGCCATGTGGCCGCGCGGGCAATTTCCCGCGCCGAGGATCAGGGTCCCGGCGGCGGCTATGGCTTTGTTTTCGATTTCGGCGCCGGCCGGCTGCACAGCGAGTGGACAGCGCTGGAACAGCTCGCGCCGGATTGGCTGGCCCGCGCTAACCTTGCGACAATCGCGAATTTGCTCTAGTCCGAACCCAACATCGACAGTGGAGAAAGACCATGGCTGGCCAATTGATCGTGGGCCTCGACGTTTCGTCGCGCGCCCGTGCCGAAGAGATCGTCTCCCTGCTGGGCGATACGGTGGATTTCTACAAGATCGGCTATCAGTGCTTTTATGGCGCTGATGGCTATGCGCTGGGCAAGGCGCTGATCGCCGCCGGCAAGAAGGTGTTCTTCGACCTCAAGCTGCTCGATATCGACAATACGGTCGAAAAGGGCGTCGCTGCCTTTGCCGAAACCGGCGCCACCATGCTGACCGTGCATGCCTATCCCAAGACCATGCGCGCCGCCGCCAAGGCTGCCGCCGGCTCCAATCTCTGCGTACTGGGCGTCACGGTGCTCACCTCGATGGACGACGAAGACGTCAAGGAAGCCGGCTATGAGCGCGACGCCGCCGGGCTGGTGGCGCTGCGGGCGCAGCAGGGCCGCGACGCCGGCATTGGCGGGTTGGTGGCCTCGCCACATGAAGCCACCATGGTGCGCACCATTGTCGGCAACAAGCTGGCCATCGTGACCCCCGGCATTCGCCCGGCGGGCAGCGCCATGGGCGACCAGAAGCGGGTGATGGGCCCAGCCGAGGCACTGGGGGCCGGCGCCAGCCATCTGGTGGTGGCGCGACCGATCATCGAAGCTGCCGATCCGGCGGCAGCGGCGCGGGCGATCCTGCATGAAATGAACAACGGGACGCGCCTCGCATGACCAGGTTTTCCGCCTGCATCGACATGCTGTTCGTCGGCGAAACCACCAATGCCGCCGAGCGCATCCGGCTGGCCAAGGCCAGCGGCATGGATGCGGTGGAATTCTGGCTGTGGTCGAACAAGGACCTCAACGAAATCGAGGACGCGCTGGGCGCGACCGGATTGCCCTTGGCCGGCATTGTCGCCGAGCCGTTTGCCGAACTGACCCGCGTTACCGACCATGACCGCTTTCTCGCCGGGCTGGAACGCAGCCTTGCGGTGGCGCAGCGGCTGGGCACCAAAATGATGATGCCCAGGCCGGGCCGGAACTGGCCGGCGTGCCGCGCCAGCAGCAGCATGATGCGCTGGTCGAGGCCATGGCGCGTTCGGCTGAGGTGCTCAAGGGCTCTGGCGTGCAGCTGGCGCTGGAGCCGCTCAATACGCTGGTCGATCATCAGGGCTATTATTTGCCGTCGACGGTGGAAGGGCTCGACATTGTCGATGCGGTCAACCGCCCGGAAATCGCGCTGCTGTATGATCTTTATCATTCGATGGTGATGGGCGAGGACACCGCAACGGTATTGGCCGGCCGCGTCGACCGCATCGCCCATATCCACATCGCCGACCACAAGGGCCGCAATCAGCCGGGGACTGGGGGCTTGCCGCTGCGGGCGAGTCTCGATTGGCTCGAAGGGCAGGGCTATGCCGGTTATGCCGGGCTGGAATTCGTGCCGATTGGGGCGACGGCCACGGCGCTGGATGAGACGCGAGTGGTGCTGGGGCGTTAGGGCGCTAGCGCCCGCCACCACCGCGTCCGCTCATCACAACCGCCACCCCACCCCCGATGTTACCCCGGCCTTGAGCCGGGGCCCATCTCGAGATCACGCCAGCACACCCATCTCAGGATGGGTCCCGGCTCAAGGCCGGGATGACACCGCGTTTAAATGCACGATTTGCGCTAGCGCCTATCCGACCAGGCCGTGCTGGCGGCTGAGGTCTTCCAGGTCGAGCTGTGGCCTTGCGCCGATGTGGCTGATGACTTCGGAGGCGGCCAGGCACCCGGTCTTGAGGGCGCTTTCCAGCGTCTGGCCACGGGCCATGCCGAGCAGGAAGCCCGAGGCGAACAGATCGCCGGCGCCGGTGGCGTCGACCACGCGGTCGACCGGGAAGGCCGGGACCGAGGTGATTTCGCCATTGTAGATCGCCATGGCGCCGTCGGCGCCCATGGTGATGGCGGCGAGTTCGGTGTCCTTGGCGACTTCGCGCACGGCTTCGCCCAGATCGTCGGTCTGATACAGCGACTTCAGCTCATGCACATTGGCAAACACATAGTCGATGGTCTTGGAGCGCATCAGATCGAGGAATTCGGGGCGGAAGCGATCGACGCAGAAGGGGTCCGACAGGGTGAAGGCCGCGGCGCGCTCATGCTTATGGGCGTAATGCGCGGCGCGGACGAAAGCCTTCTTGGCTTCCACCGGGTCCCACAGGAAGCCTTCCATATAGGTGATGGCGGCGCCGCCGATTTCGTCTTCGAAGATATCGGCTTCGGTCAGCTCGTGGCAGGCGCCCAGATAGGTGTTCATGGTGCGCTCGCCATCGTCGGTGACGAAGATCATGCAGCGCGCGGTCATGGCGCCGTTGATCAGGGGGAGCGTCGAATAATGCACGCCCAGATCGCCCATGTCGGCGGCGAACACCGCGCCCAGATCATCCTGCGCCACCTTGCCGACAAAGGCCGCCCGGCCGCCCAGCGAGGCGACGCCCGCGGCGGTATTGCCGGCGCTGCCGCCGGAGAATTGCTGCCGGCCGACCGGCATCTTGGCATAGAGATTGGCCGCCCGATCGCTGTCGATCAAATGCATGATGCCCTTGTTCATCGCCTCGCCGGCAATGAAGGACTCCTCCACCGGGGCAATGATATCGACAATGGCATTGCCGATGGTGAGGACGTCGAAACGGGTCTGGGTCATGCGAGGGTCCGGCGTGAGGGAAGGCCGTGAGCCGGTTTAGAGCAGGACCGGGGTCGGTGCAACCTCGCGGTTCTCGATGATGGCGGTGATCAGCGCCTCGATATCCTCGCCGGCCTGCATGGCGATCTGCCCGTCGAGCAGCAGCACCGCCAGCCCATGCACCCGCGCCCAGGCGGCCAGAGCCGCCATCCGGCCATTGCGGCCATCGCCACCGCTGACCTGGCGCAAGGTGGCAAAGGCGGCTTCGGCGGCAATGCGCAGGCCGGGCCGATTGTCGCGCCGCAGCTGGGCCGAGAACATCAGCCGGAACAAGGCCGCATTATCCAGCGCGAACAGCACATAGGTCTTGCCCATCGCCGCCAGCAGATCGGGCGGATTGGCGGCGCTGACCTCCGCCATGGCGCGGGTGAAGCGCTGATAGCCGGTGACCGCCAGCGCCTCGAGCAAGGCGGCCCGAGAATCGAAATGCCGATAGGGCGCCGCCGGCGACACCCCCACCGCCCGCGCCAGATCGCGCAGGCCCAGCCCCGCCTCGCCCTCGCGTTCGAGGATCAGCAATGCCGCTTCGAGCAGGGCATTGCGCAGATCGCCATGGTGATAGGGCGCATTTGGACGAGATGTTGACATTGTTCACTTATAGGAAAATATATGTAAGCGTTGATTACATGACGCGGAGAGGACGCGCAAATGGATATCGATCTGCTGCTGACCATTGGTCATCATCTCGCGGTGTTTAGCCTGGTTGGCATTATTGCCGCCGAATTTGCGCTGCTGCGGCCGGGATTGGCCGGGCCGCGCGTCAGCCAATTGGCGCGCATCGACGGCGTCTATGGCGCCATGGCCGGGCTGGTGGTCATCGTCGGGGTGCTGCGGGTGATCTTTGGCGCCAGCGGCTGGGAATATTATGTCGGCAATTATGCCTTCTGGGCCAAGATGGCGGCCTTCGTGGCGGTAGGGCTGCTGTCGATCAAGCCCAGCATCGCCATCCGCCACTGGGCCCTAGCGGCAAAAACCACGGCGGATTATGCCGTCCCGGCAGATGATCTCGCCAGCAATCGGCGCTTCATCCACTACCAGTTGGGTGTGCTGCTGCTGATCCCGATCTTCGCCGCGATCATGGCGCGGGGGTGAGGGCCGCTACTTGCCCACGGGCAGCGGCGATTTCGGCTCGTACCGGCACCATTGCTTGATCTCGCAGCGCCAGCATTCGGGTTTGCGCGCTTTGCAGACATAGCGGCCGTGCAGGATCATCCAGTGATGCGCATGTAGCAGATATTGCTTGGGGATCACCTTGAGCAAATGCTGTTCCACCGCCAGCACAGTCGCCCCCGGCGCCATGCCGGTGCGGTTGCCGACGCGGAACAGATGGGTGTCCACGGCGATGGTGGGCTGCTTGAACCACAGATTGAGCACCACATTGGCGGTCTTGCGGCCGACGCCGGGCAGGGCCTCCAGCGCCGCGCGATCGTCGGGCACTTCGCCGCCATGCAGATCGAGCAGCAGCTGGCTCAGGGCGAAGACGTTTTTCGCCTTGCCACGAAACAGCCCGATGGTGCGGATATGATCGGTGATCTGATCGACGCCCAGCGCCACCATGGCGGCAGGGTTGTCGGCCAGTTCGAACAGGGCTTTGGTGGCCTTGTTGACGCCGACGTCCGTCGCCTGCGCCGACAGCACCACCGCGACCAGCAGGGTAAAGGCATTGCTGTAGTCGAGTTCGCCCTTGGGCTCGGGCTCGATTTCGTGGAAGCGGTGAAAGATGGCTTCGACATCGGCTTTGGAGAGCGGTTTCACTTTTTTGACTGCGGCCATTCTCTCGCCCCTGATTCTGCGCCTATAGTGTCCAAGAGACCGCCATGCCAATGCAAGCCACAACCACCGCGCCCCTGTTCGCTGCGACACTGAAGCCCGACCGTTCGGCCCGGCTGACCGGTGGCTGGCTGGCGTTTTTCACCAGCGCCATATTGGCTTCGCCGCTGGTGGTGGTGGTGCCGGAAATGCTGGTGCCGGCAGGCGTGGCCTTTGTCGTGGGCTTTGGCGGGCTGACCGCCCTCAGCGTGCGGCAGTCGCGCCAGCGCCGGGTAACCCAACAGGTGACCCTGTGGCAAGACCAGCTGGAAATCGTCACCATTGACGGCAAGGGCGGCCGGACCTTGCAGCGCTTTGATCCGCAGGCGGTGCGGCTGGTGCTGCATCGCGATGCCAATGAAAAAACCCAATCGATGGGCCTGCGCAACGGTGCCGATGAAATCGCCATCGGCGCGTTTCTCGGGCCCGAGGATCGATCGAGCTTCGCCCAGGCCTTTGGCACGGCGTTACGCCGCGCCCGGCAGGCCGCCTAGTCAAAACCGGGTCGCGCGTGGCGACCAAGCGGCCTAGACAGACACCTTGAAACATCACCAGATGGGTGTCCCGATGAACCAGATCACGCATATGACCCCCGCCACGGATTACGACACCATCCGCGCCGCTATCCGCTATCTCAGCGAACACGGCCCCGATGCGCTCGACCTGCCCGGCTTTGCCCGGGCGCTGGGGCTGAGCGAACGCCAACTGACCGATTTGTTCCGCCGCTGGTGTGGCCTCAGCCCCAAGAGCTTTGCCCAGGCGGTGGCGCTTGACCATGCCAAGAGCCTGCTGCGCGACAAGCAAAGCGTGCTCGACACCACCTATGAGGTGGGCCTCAGCTCGACCTCGCGGCTGCATGATTTGTTTGTCACTTATGAAGCGATGCCGCCGGGCCAGTTCCGCGCCGGCGGCGCCGGGCTCGACATGGTGTGGGGCGCGGCGCCGTCGCCCTTCGGCATGGCGGTGGTGACGGCTACCGACTACGGCATGTCGGGGCTGGGCTTTGCCGATGAAGAGATTTCGGTGCAGCAGGCCTTTGAGGATCTGGCCAATCGCTGGCCCAATGCCCGCTTTACCCGCGACGACGCCCGCATCGCGCCGATGGTGGCCGATGCCTTTGATCCAGCGCGCTGGTCGCCCGACCATCCGGTGCGGCTGGTGCTGATTGGCACCGATTTCGAGGTGAAGGTGTGGGAGACGCTGCTCAAGATTCCGGTGGGCCAGGCCACCACCTATCAGAGCGTCGCCAATGCGGTGGGCCGGCCCAAGGCGGCGCGGGCGGTGGGCGCGGCGGTGGGCAAGAACCCGATTTCGTTTGTGGTGCCCTGCCATCGTGTGGTTGGCACTTCTGGCGCGCTCACCGGCTATCACTGGGGCGTGCCGCGCAAGCGGGCGATCCTGGGCTGGGAAGCCGGCGTGATCTCCGCCGCGCATTAAGTTTCACGTGAATCCTTGGGCTGGTGATCGTGGCCCCACCCCCTCCCAACCTCCCCCATCTAGGGGGAGGTGCTGTTCTGTGGGTGAGGCGAGATGCTGCCCAACACTCGATCTGATACCTCCC
This sequence comes from Devosia sp. A369, assembly GCF_054489345.1. Classification (NCBI taxonomy): domain Bacteria; kingdom Pseudomonadati; phylum Pseudomonadota; class Alphaproteobacteria; order Hyphomicrobiales; family Devosiaceae; genus Devosia; species Devosia sp. A369. The sequence goes on from NZ_JBTMWV010000009.1 coordinate 75,449, forward strand.
CCTTGATGGGGGAGGCTAGGAGGGGGTGGAGCCGAGAACTCTAGAGTTCGACCCGCTCCAGCAGCTTCCCATCGGCGCCGATCTTGTACACCGTCGGCTGGCCGGTGCCGATTTCGCGCTGCAAAATCTCGTCCGGGGTCAGCCCTTCAATGGCCATCACCAGGGCGCGCAGCGAATTGCCGTGGGCGGCGACCAGCACGGTTTTGCCGGCCTGCAGCTGGGGCAGGATTTCGCTGTCGTAATAGGGCAGGGTGCGGGCGGCGGTATCCTTGAGGCTCTCGCCACCCGGGGGCGGCACGTCGAACGAACGGCGCCAGATCAGCACCTGTTCCTCGCCCCATTTGGCGCGGGCGTCGTCCTTGTTGAGGCCGGAGAGATCGCCATAGTCGCGCTCATTGAGCGCGATATTGCGGATGATGGTGAGATTGAAAATGCCCATCTCTTCCAGCATCAGATCGAGCGTGTGCTGGGCCCGGCGCAAAGCCGAGGTGTAATACAGGTCCGGCACGATGCCGCTGGCCTTGAGCGCCTTGCCGGTGGCGCGCGCCTCCTCGATACCCAGTTCGGTCAGGTCCGGATCGCGCCAGCCGGTGAACAGGTTTTTGAGGTTCCACTCGCTCTGGCCGTGGCGGACGAGGATCAGGGTACCGGTCATCGCAGACTTCCTTGTTATGATCAGTTGAGGCCGAGCACGTCGGCCATGGAATAAAGGCCGGGCTGTTGGCTGGCGGCCCACAGCGCGGCGCGGGCGGCGCCATTGGCAAACATGGCGCGGTCTTCGGCGCGGTGATTGAACTCGACGCGTTCATGCGGGCCGGCAAAGATCACCGAATGATCGCCGACCACCGTGCCGCCGCGCAGGGTGGCGAAGCCGATGGTGCCGGCTTCGCGCGGGCCGGTATGGCCATCGCGGACGCGCACCGAATGATCCCGCAGCGCGATATTGCGGCCTTCGGCCACTGCCTCGCCCAACAGCAGGGCGGTGCCCGAGGGCGCATCGACCTTGCGGTTGTGGTGCATTTCGAGGATTTCCACGTCGTAATCGGCCAGCATGCTGGCCGCCTTGCGGACCAGGCTGGCCAGCACATTGACGCCGAGCGAGAAATTGCCGGATTTGACGATGCGCGCCCCGGCAGCGCCCGACTGGGCAATGGCCGCATCGTCGGCCGGCGCGCAGCCGGTGGTGCCGATGATATGGACGAGGCCGAGCTCGGCCGCCTTGCTGGCCAGCATGACGCTGGAGCCGGGCGCGGTGAAGTCGATGATGACGTCAGCGCCGGCCAGCGCCGCATCGATATCGTCGGTAATGGCGATATTCAGCGCCGGCAGGCCGGCATGGGTGCCGGCATCAATGCCCAGCGCCGGGGCGCCAGGGCGATCCAGCGCGGCATGCAGCACAAGGCCCGGATGCTCTGTCACCGCGCGGATATTGGCCGCCCCCATGCGCCCACCGGCGCCTGCTACCACGACCCGCAATTGTGCCATTGCCCGCCTCCTGAAATCTGGCCTGCCTATAGCAGCGCCGGGCGTAAACGCCAACAGCACTGCCCCAATGCGGTCAACATGCTAGGATCAGCTTCGACGCAGACAAAGGGACGCCAATTGACCATCTCCAATGTGCTTGCCGGCATCGCGGTGGACGATCTGAGCGAGGTGCTCGAATATTATGAGACGCTGTTCGGCCGACTGGCCGATGCCCGCCCGATGAGCGAAGTGGCCGAATGGAAGCTGCCCGGCGGTGGCTGGGTGCAGGTGTTCACTGACGCCGACCGGGCCGGCGCCTCGTCACTGACGCTGATCGTCGACGAGCTGGCCCCCGAACTGGCCCGGCTCGACCTGCACGGCCTCAAGCCGGTGGCCCAGGCGATGGGCGATTTCTTCAAAACGGCAAAGTTTCGTGATCCGGATGGCAATCAGATCATCTTTAGCCAGCCGCAGCCGGGGACGTATTGACCAAAGCCGCTCACCAAAACGCGGTGTCATCCCGGCCTTGAGCCGGGACCCATCCTGAGATGGGTGTTACCGGCACTATCGGGGGATGGGCCCCGGCTCAAGGCCGGGGTGACATCGGGGGTGGGGCTCTCGCAGAAGCTAAACCCGCCGTAGCTGCACTTTTTCGATCATGTGGCTGCGGCCCTTTTTCAGCACCAGATCGGCGCGGCTGCGGGTCGGCAGGACGTTTTCCAGCAGGTTGGGCAGGTTGATGCTGCGCCACACTGTCTTGCCGAATTCGCCGGCCTCGGCTTCGCTCATCTCGGCGAATTTGCGGAAGAAGGAGGTCGGGTCCTTGAACGCGGTGTCGCGCAGGCGGAAGAAGCGCTCCATGAACCAGGCTTCCAGATCGTCATTGTCGGCGTCGATATAGATCGAGAAATCGATGAAATCGGAGGCGAACAGGATCGGCTTGCCATCGCTGGGCAGCTCGCCCGGCTGCAGGATGTTCAGCCCCTCGACGATCAAAATGTCCGGCCGGTCGATGATCACATTGCTGCCGGCCACCACGTCATAGACCAGGTGGGAATAGACCGGCACGTCCACGTGCCCCTGGCCCGATTTGATATCGGCGAGGAACTGCACGAAGCGGGCGCGGTCATAGCTTTCGGGAAAGCCCTTGCGCTCCATGATGCCGCGTTCGGCCAGGATCGCGTTGGGGTAGAGGAAGCCGTCGGTGGTCACCAGATCGACCTGCGGGCTGGCGGGCCAGCGCTGCAACAGCGCCTGCAGGATGCGCGCGGTGGTCGATTTGCCGACGGCAACCGAGCCGGCGACGCCGATGATGAAGGGCACTTTCTGGTCGGGGGTTTCGAGAAACCGCGTCGACACATTGTGCAGGCCCTGCACCGCCTCGACATAGAATGACAGCAGGCGGGTCAGCGGCAGATAGACCTCTTCGGCCTCTTCCAGCGAAATCGGATCGCTGAGGGTACGCAGCCGCTTGATGTCGGCGGCGTCCAGCGTCATCGGCTCATCGGCGCGCAGGGCGCTCCATTGATGCTTGGTGAAGTGATGATAGGGCGCCAGCACCGGAGAGCGGCGCGCCATCAGTGCTGATCCTTGCGGGCGGCTTTTTCGGCCAGGCCCGACTGGGCGGTGCGGGTATCGAGTTCGGCCATCACCTCGGCCAGCGGCACCTCGGCGGCGCGCAGCACCACCAGCAAATGATACAACACATCCGCCGCTTCCTTGACCAGCTCGGGGCGGTCGCCGGTGACGGCGGCGATCACCGCTTCGGTGGCTTCCTCGCCCAGTTTTTGCGCGCATTTATTCATGCCGCGGGCGATCAGCTTGGCGGTGTAGCTGTCTTCGGGTGAGGCGGCAGCGCGGAGGGCGATGCGGGCTTCGAGGTCGTCAAGGGTCATGGCAGTAGAGGCTCCTCATCCCCATCGCGTTTGGGGCAGGCTTAGAGCAAAAAACTTCAGCTACGTCTCTACGACCTAAGCCGCGCCATCCATGCGCACGTCGATGCCGTGGTCGCGCAGATATTGCTTGGCCTGCTGAATGGTGAAGGTGCCGAAATGGAAGATCGAGGCGGCCAGCACGGCGCTGGCATGGCCTTCCACCACGCCATCGACCAGATGCTGCAGCGTGCCGACGCCGCCCGAGGCGATCACCGGCACTTCCACCGCATCGGCAATGGCGCGGGTCAGTTTCAGATCAAAGCCCGACTTGGTGCCGTCGCGGTCCATCGAGGTGACCAGCAATTCGCCGGCGCCGCGCGCCACCATGCGGGCAGCGAATTCCACGGCATCGAGCCCGGTCGGGTTGCGGCCGCCATGGGTGTAGATTTCCCAGCCAGCACCATCGGTGCGCTGCTTGGCGTCGACCGCGACGACGATGCATTGATTGCCGAATTTGTCGGCGGCGCGGGCAATGAAATCAGGATCGGTCACGGCCGCCGAATTGACCGCCACCTTGTCGGCACCGGCCAGCAGGAGCTTCCTGATATCCTCAATGCTGCGCACGCCGCCGCCCACCGTCAGCGGGATGAAACAATGTTCGGCGGTGCGGGCCACCACGTCGAAAATGGTGTCGCGGCCTTCATGGGTGGCGGCGATATCGAGAAAGGTCAGCTCATCGGCGCCGGCGGCGTCATAGGCGATGGCGGCGGCCACCGGATCGCCGGCATCGATCAGATCGACAAACTGCACGCCCTTGACCACACGGCCGTCCTTGACGTCGAGGCAGGGGATGAGGCGGGTCTTCAAAGTCATGGACGAGGTTTCCGGGCGTTGCGGGTCAGCGTGGCGACCAGCGTGAACGCCAGCGAAAACAGCCACATGAAAAAAGCGAAGATGGCGACGAGCAGGGCCCAGCTCGGTAGCCAGTTGAGCAGCGCCGCATAACCCAGTGCCAGAATGGGGACGATCGGCACCAGATACCACCACCAATTGACCTTCGAGATCATGATGTGGCGCGGCGCTGCCATCAGGCGGCAGCCTTCAGCAGGGCCAGTGCTTCACGTGAATCAATGCGCCCGTCATAGAGCGCGCGGCCGGAAATGGCGCCTTCCAGCACGGCATATTCGGGCTGGGTCATGCGCTCGATATCGTCCATCGAGGCGAGGCCACCCGAGGCGATTACCGGAATGGAGGTGGCGCGGGCCAGCTCCAGCGTCGAGTCCCAATTGATGCCGGCCAGAATGCCGTCGCGGTCGATATCGGTATAGATGATGGCGGCGACGCCCGCGCCTTCAAAGCGCTTGGCCAACTCGATCACCGCCAGCTCGGAGGTTTCCGCCCAGCCTTCGACGGCCACCATGCCACCGCGCGCGTCAATGCCGACCGCGACCTGGCCCGGCCATTTTTTGGCGGCCTCTTTCACCAGGGCCGGATCACGCACCGCGACGGTGCCGAGGATGACCCGGGCCAGGCCCTTGTCGAGCCAAGCTTCGATATGGGCCAGGCTGCGAATACCGCCGCCCAGCTGCACCGGGAATTTTACCGATTTAAGGATGGCTTCCACCGCTGCGCCATTGACGCTCTCGCCGGCAAAGGCGCCGTTGAGGTCGACGACGTGGAGATATTCAAAGCCCTGCTCTTCAAAGCTGCGCGCCTGGGCGCCCGGGTCGTCGTTGAACACGGTGGCCTGGTCCATATCGCCCAGCTTGAGGCGAACGCACTGGCCATCCTTGAGATCGATGGCAGGGAACAGGATCATGGAGTCCACCTTAGAAAATTATCGATGAGCTTGAGGCCCAGTGCCTGGCTTTTTTCCGGGTGGAACTGGGCGCCGAACAGATTGTCACGGCCAACGCAGGCGGTGATTGGCCCGCCATAGTCGGTGGTGGCGACCAGCGTCTCGGCGCTGGCGGTCACCAGATGATAGGAATGCACGAAATAGGCATGCAGGCCGTCAGGGCCAGTGGGAATGCCGTCGAGCAAAGCATGGGGCCGCGTCACCTCGATGGTGTTCCAGCCCATATGCGGAATTTTGAGCGCCGGGTCCGTCGGGGCCAGCGCCTGCACTGCGCCGGGAATCCAGCCGAGGCCCGGGGTGATGGTCTTTTCGCGGCCTTCACTGGCCATCAGCTGCATGCCGACACAGACGCCGAGGAAGGGCACGCCACCGCGAATCACCCGCTCTTCGAGCATCTCCACCATGCCCGGCACCGCATCGAGCCCGGCCTTGCAATCGGCAAAGGCGCCGACGCCGGGCAGCATGATGCGGTCGGCCCGGCGCACCAGCTCGGGATCAGCGGTGACGACGATGTCGATGCCACGGTCAGCAGCGACGCGACGGAAAGCATTGGCGGCGGAGGCGAGATTACCGGCGCCATAATCAATGATGGTGACCACACTCATGCCAACGCCTCCAGCTGCGCCAGCTCGGCACTGAGCGCGACGCGATCACCGCGATGGGTCCAGCCGCGCAGTTGCAGGGCATGACGGCGGAGCCCCGAGGCGGCAAAGCCGAGCCAGATGACGGTGGTGAGATAGAGCAGGAAGGCGGCATCGCCGCCGATGAAGCGGGCGAGGATGACCAGCGCCACGAGTTTGACGATCCAGAGCAGCAGTTCCAGCCAGAGGCCATGCGTGGCCAGGAAGATCGGCGGCAAGAAGGCGGCAAACCACGAGAAGGTTTCCGGGATGGCTGCCGGCAGAGCGGGTTGCCCAGGCTTCGGGTCGAAGATGGCGTAGAGGGTCACAATGGTCTCCAGTACCTCGATGTCATCCCGGCCTTGAGCCGGGATCCATCTTGAGATCTCAGGATGGGCCCCGGCTCAAGGCCGGGGTGACACCGCAGATGGGGGACGATCTAGTGCAAAAACCGCGAAAACGAAAGCCTTACAGCGTGCCCTTGGTGCTGGGCACGCGGTCACCGACGCGCGGATCGATCTCCACCGCATCGCGCAGGGCGCGGGCGACGGCCTTGAACATCGACTCGGCCAGATGGTGGTTGTTGTCGGTGTAGAAGTTTTCGATATGCAGCGTGATGCCGGCATTCATGGCAAAGGCCTGAAAGAACTCACGAAACAGCTCGGTGTCCATCTCGCCGACCTTGTCGCGCGAAAACTCGGCGCGGAACACCAGGAACGGGCGGCCGGACACGTCAAGCGCGGCGCGGGTCAGCGTGCCATCCATCGGCAGGTCGGCGCTGGCATAGCGGCGGATGCCCTTCTTGTCGCCAAGGGCCTGCTGGATGGCCTGGCCCAAAGCGATGCCGACATCTTCCGCCGTGTGGTGAAAATCGATGTGCAGATCACCCTTGCAGCTGACCTCCATATCGATCAGCGAGTGGCGCGACAGCTGGTCGAGCATGTGATCGAAAAAGCCGATGCCGGTCGCCATCTTATGCGCGCCGGTGCCGTCGAGGTTGATCGAGACGGCGATCTCGGTCTCATTGGTCTTACGGGCAATGCTGGCGGTGCGCATGGTCAGGTCTCCGAGAATACCGGGGCTGACTAGCAGATAGGCATGCAGCCGTGAAGATCACGTTAGGGGAGCACCCGTCATTGCGCCACATTCGGCTGACGATCTGGGCATCCCGCCTCACGGAGATGACCATGCGCCAAATGTTGATTCTCGCCACCGCCGCGGTGCTGTCGGCGTCGCCCGCCTTGGCCCAGTCGAGCCGCACCGCCTGCGACATGGTCCCGAGCGGCATGCTGGAGCAGAGCTTCGGCGGACTCGCCACCCTCATCGAGCGCGGTGACCAGGACGGGGTATCCTTCTGCAATTGGCAAGGTGGCGACGAGGTCTACGCCAAAATTACGTCCATCACCGCCGCCAGCCAGAACATCGTCGGGGGCACGCCGCTGCAATATTTCGCCCAGTCGCAGGCGGGGATGGCTGACAATGTCGGCGCCGAGAATCTGGCGCCCCTGGACGGGCCCTGGCAGGCCGGCTTCATCATCGACCCCGCCGATAACCCCTCGCAAGCCTATAGCATCAGCTTCATCAACCAGGACGACACCGTGACGGTGGCGACCTTTGGACTGCCCAGGGACAAAGCCGTCGCGCTCGCCGGCGCCGTCGCCGCCGGCATGTAGCAACTCACGCATTGCATTCGCTGCACTGTCACCTAAATATCACTCAACAGTTCTGGAGTACCTCCCCAATGAGTGACAATAATTTCCCCGGCTGGCACGGGACGACCATCGTTTCCGTGCGCAAGGGCAACAAGGTCGTGGTGGCGGGCGATGGCCAGGTCACCATGGGCCAGACCGTGATGAAGCACGGCGCCAAGAAGGTGCGGCGGCTGGCGGGCGGCAAGGTGATCGGCGGTTTTGCCGGCTCCACCGCCGACGCCTTCACCCTGTTCGAGCGCCTCGAAGCGCGGCTCGAGCAATATCCCGACCAGCTGATGCGCGCTGCCGTCGAGCTGGCCAAGGATTGGCGCACCGACCGCTATCTGCGCAAATTGGAAGCCATGATGATCGTGGCCGACAAGAAGGAAACCCTGGTGCTGACCGGTACCGGCGACGTGCTGACCCCCGATCACGGCGTTACCGCCATCGGCTCGGGCGGCAATTATGCGCTGAGCGCGGCGCTGGCGCTGGCCGACGCCACCGAGCTCGACGCCGAGGAAATCGCACGCCGCGCCATGAAGATCGCCGAAGAAATCTGCGTCTACACCAATGGCAATGTGACGCTGGAAACCATCGAGCTCGACAATTGAACTACGCAATCCGGCGCCTTACCCGGGATGATGTCGACGCCTATCGCGCCATTCGGCTCGAGGCGCTGACCAACCATCCCACGGCCTTCTTCAGTGCCGCCGAGGAGTTTGCGCAACGCTCGGTCACCGACTTGCTGGAGCTGCTGGCAACCCTGGTGTTCTTCGCTGCGGAAACCCCGGCCGGCGAGCTGGTCGGCATCATGGCCTATGAGCGCGGCGAGAAGCGCCAGGCCCATCGCGGCTGGGTGTATCAGGTCTATGTCAAACCGGTGATGCGCGGCACGGGCTGCGCCCGGGCACTGCTGGGGGCTGTGGTCGAGCATGCCCAATCCGAGGTGCAGCAATTGCATCTCAGCGTTGAAAGTCAGAATGAGCCGGCCCTCCGGCTCTATCAAAAGGCGGGGTTTGCCATTTACGGCACCGATCCCCGCTTCCAATGCGTGAACGGTCGCTTTTGCGACGAACACCTGATGGTGCGCTTTTTCGATAAGGCACCTGGAGAAAACCCATGAGTGAAGCCAATTTTTCCCCGCGCGAGATCGTGTCGGAACTCGACCGCAATATTGTCGGCCAGCATGACGCCAAGCGCGCTGTCGCGGTGGCGCTGCGCAATCGTTGGCGCCGGCAGCAGCTCGGCGACGATATGCGCCGCGAGATCACGCCCAAGAATATCCTGATGATCGGGCCGACCGGCGTCGGCAAGACCGAGATCGCCCGCCGTTTGGCGCGACTGGCGCAGGCCCCGTTCATCAAGGTGGAAGCCACCAAATTCACCGAAGTCGGCTATGTCGGCCGTGACGTCGAACAGATCATCCGCGATCTGGTGGAAGCCGGCATTGCCGTGCTGCGCGACAAGCGCCGCGCCGATGTGCAGGCGCAGGCGCATCAGAATGCCGAGGACCGGGTGCTCGAAGCGCTGGTCGGCCATTCGGCGGCACCCTCGACCCGCGATTCGTTCCGCAAGAAGCTGCGCAATAACGAGCTGGATGACAGCGAAATCGAGATCGAAATGACGCCGGCGCCCAATACCGGCGGCTTTGAAATTCCCGGCATGCCCAATGGCGGCATCGGCATGATCAACCTTTCCGACATGTTCAAGTCGGCAATGGGCGGGCGCGGGGTCAAGCGCAAGATCAAGGTCAAGGACGCCTATGAGCCGCTGATCGCCGAGGAAGCCGACAAGCTGCTCGATCAGGACCAGCTGCGCAGCGAAGCGGTGGAACTGGTGGAAAACCACGGCATCGTCTTCATCGACGAAATCGACAAGGTGGCGCATCGCGAAGGCGGGGCGCAGGGCGGGCCGTCGCGCGAAGGCGTGCAGCGAGATCTGTTGCCGCTGATCGAAGGCACCACGGTGTCGACCAAATATGGCCCGGTCAAAACCGACCATATCTTGTTCATCGCTTCGGGCGCCTTCCATGTCAGCAAGCCGTCCGACTTGCTTCCCGAACTACAGGGCCGCCTGCCGATCCGGGTGGAGCTGAAGGCGCTGACGCGCGAGGATTTCATCCAGATCCTGTCGAGCACCGATGCCAGCCTGATCAAGCAATATGTGGCGCTGATGGGCACCGAAGGCGTGACGCTGGAATTCTCCCAGAGCGCCATCGAGGCCATCGCCGATGCGGCGGTGAAGGTGAACAACTCGGTCGAAAATATCGGTGCGCGGCGGCTGCAGACGGTGATGGAGCGGCTGGTGGAGGACATCAGCTTCGAAGCCCCCGACAAGCAGGGCCAGACCATTACCATCGACGCCGCGTTTGTGGCCGAGAAGGTCGGCGTGCTGGCGGCCGATCAGGATTTGAGCAAGTTCGTGCTGTAGGGCGCACCCACCTCTCCCCTGAGGGGAGAGGTCGACCCATAGGGTCGGGTGAGGGGTTCAGTGTTTGGAGCGGGCGCAGCGCCTTCACCGGCACTGAACCCCTCACCCTAACCCTCTCCCCTCAGGGGAGAGGGGACTAAGAAAGTTCAGCGCTTCTTCCCTGACCGCCGCACCAGTTCGTCGCGCAGGAACCGTAAATCCTCGGCGTCGAGCTTGCCGATATCGGCCGCCAGCCGGTTGGTGAGTTCGGTGGCTTCGGGGACGAGGCCCCCGGTGTCGATGGTGACTTTTGGGTCGCTGATTTCCGCCAGCCGCTGCAATTCCTCGGCTTCATCCCAGATCACATTGAAAAACGTGATCATGCGGTGCAGCAGGAAGCCGGTGGGTTTGCCGCGTTTGCCATGTTCGAGTGCCGACAAATAAGCGCTGGATACATTGAGCGCTGCCGCCATGTCTTTCAGTGAAATGCCGCGCGCCTCGCGCAGCTCGCGGATCTTGGCTCCCAATGGCGTCATAGCCGACGCAGGCGCACATACCACGCCCCCTCGCCACCATGGCCGCGCGCGGCGAGGCTCCAGCCCGATACCATGGGCGACAAAGTCGGTTCGCTCAGCCAGAGCGGCAGCATGGTGCGCAGCACGCCGCGCTGGGTCATCGCCGCCATATAGTCATGCTCGGTTTTGACGCCCTTGCCGGTGATCACCAGCACGGTGCGGTCGCCGCGACCAAAGCGGTCATGAATGAAGCGGTGCAGGGCGCCGCGGGCTTCGAGCTGGGTCATGCCATGCAGATCGATGCGGCTATCGATCTCGATGCGGCCGCGCCCGACTTTTTTGCGAATGGCCGGATCGACGGCCTTTTCCGGCAGGGGCGCCGTCGACAAGGGCGCTTGATAGGGCGGCAGGAAAGGTTTGCGCGGCGGCTGTTTGCGGGGCGGGGCCTTGGTGGCGGCGGTCACCGCCACCGGCGTTTCTTCGACCGGCAGCGGCAGGGGGCCGGCTGCCAGTTTCAGCAGGCCCTTGCGGCGCAGCGGGTCGACGGTCGAGGCGACCGCCGTCCACAGATGGAAGTCGTGCGGCAGGCGCCTGGGATCACGCTTGGACATGGGATGGAACGCCGGCCCGCCGCTACTGGGTTCAATCGAGCTGGCTGGTGGTGACGACCTTCCAATTGGGATCGCGCGACTTGGGATTGCGGGCAAACGTCCATTCATCGGCGATGGTCTGGACCTGATCGGCATTGCCGTCGACCAGCGCGCCATCCTTGTCGCGGGTGGCGGACACCACTTCGGCATGGAAGCGCACGGTCACCAGCACGTTTTTCTTGTCATATTCGGCGTCGGAGAATTCCACCTTGGGCAGGCCGACAAAGGTGAAGTCGACCGTCTGGCCGGCGGCCTCGCGATCGGCAATGGCGCGCTGGAAGCCGTCATAGACCTCTTTTTCGACCAGGTTCTTCAACGTCTGGCGATCGCCGGAGGCAAAGGCGGTGACGATCATCTCATAGGCCTGCTTGGCGCCTTCGAGGAAGGATTTCGGGGTAAAGCCCGGATCGGCCTCGACCACGGCGCGGAAGCCTTCGGCCAGCTCGGCATTGCCCTTGGCGAATTGTTCGATCTCGGCTTCGGTCTTGCGGGCGCGACGTTCGTCATCCAGCTCGGGCGCGGCAGTGCCACGCGGGCGCAGCGGCACCACGGTGTCCTCGGCGGTGGCCTCGGCCAGCGGCTTGCGGCGCTCCTGCGGCGGACGCTCATTGCCGGTCCTGGTGCCCAGCACCGAGCGCAAGCGGAACAGTACGAAGACTGCCACAGCAATCACGATGAGGGTGGGCAGATCGAAAAATTCATCCATGGGGCATTGCACCTTAGCGTGAGCGCGCTGCAAAAAAGCGACGCGGCGCGCTCGTTGAGCGCTTCATTGTGCCTATATATAGGCAAAGCCTCACCCCAAAACCAGTTCACAACGGGGCGAGAGAGTGTTTTGCCACGCTGGCTATAGAAGGAAACCCATATCTTGGCACGATTTTTTGCGCTCGGGCTGATTGCCCTGCCGCTTATCGAGATCGCCCTGCTCATCAAGGTGGGCCAGAGTATTGGCCTGTTCCCGACGCTGGCGCTGCTGATCGGCGCGGCGATTGGCGGGGGCATGCTGCTGCGCCATCAGGGCCTGTCGGTGCTGACGCAGCTGCGCAGCAATGTAAATGCCGGCCAGATGCCGGGCCGCACCATTGCCGAGGCGATGATGATCGGGGTGGCGGCGCTGTTTCTGGTGCTGCCGGGGCTGCTCAGCGATGTGGTGGCATTGGCGCTGCTGCTGCCGCCGGTGCGCGGCTGGATTTATGCGGCGCTGGCCAGCAAGGTAACGGTGGTCGACACGGCCGGTTATCGCGCCCACAATCCCCAGACCGGCCGGCATCTGGGCGAGGGCACGATCGATCTCGACGAAGACGACTACCGCCCACGTTAAGCCGGGCGCAAAGCGCCCGCCAGCTTGTCGCTTCGGCGCAAAGATGCTAGCCACGCGGCAACAATATTCCGGCGAAGGACCACAGACCATGACCGACGAAACCCAGGGCGGCGCGGCCCCCCAGGCTGCCGAACTGCCCTCGATGAACATGGTGGGCCAGTATATCCGCGACCTTTCCTTCGAAAACCCGGGCGCGCCCGGCTCGATCATGGCTGGCGGCGGCAATCCGAGCTTCAACGTCTCGATCTCGGTGGCGGTGAAGAAGCAGGCCGACGATATCTACGCGGTCGAGCTGACGCTGAATGCCAAGGCCAATCGCGAGCAGACCATCCTGTTCAATGTGGAACTGGTCTATGGCGGCGTGTTCCGTCTCAAGAACATCCCCGAAGCCCAGCTCAGCCAGCTGCTGATGATCGAATGCCCGCGCCTGATTTTCCCGTTTGCGCGTCAGGTCCTCGCCAGTGTCACCCAGCAGGGCGGTTTCCCGCCGCTGATGATGGAGCCGGTCGATTTTGCCGCCATCTATCGCCAGAACCTGGCCAAGCTGGCCGCCCAGCAGGGCGCCGCACCGCTGACCGCCGACAGCGCCGAGACCGACAAGCCGAACTAAGTCCGCTCCATCGTCATTGCCCGGCTTGTCCGGGCAATCCACTGGCAGCCACGAATGCTGATGGATGGATCACCCGGACGAGCCGGGTGATGACGGCAGTCAAACAAAAAGCCCCGCTTCGTGCGGGGCTTTTTTTATTCGGCGGCCTGGGCGGTGTATTGGGCCCAGATGGAGTCACCCAAGGTCGCCACCAGTTTTTCATGGGCGGCGCGTTCGCTCTCGCTCAGCCGGCTGGGCAATGCCACCGGACGACGGGCGGCAATAGTTCTTGTGGCGATGGCATCGGCGCCTGACATCTGGTCTTCGGCGATCAGCGCGAGGCTGACCTGCTTGCCGCCGAGCAGTTCAAGATAGACTTCGGCCAGGATCTCGCTGTCGAGCAGCGCGCCGTGCAGGGTCCGGCGCGAATTGTCGATGCCGTAATGCTTGCACATGGCGTCAAGGCTGACGCGGGCGCCGGGGTGTTTCTGCCGCGCCAGCATCACCGTATCGATGACCGGATTGCTCAGCGGTGGCTGGCCGAGCTTGCCCAGCTCGGCATTGAGAAAGCCCATATCGAAAGGCGCATTGTGGATGACCAGCGTGGCATCGCCGATAAATTCACGGAAATCAGCCGCCACCGCCGCAAACAGCGGCTTGTCGGAGAGAAATTCCTCGCTCAGCCCATGCACGCGAAACGCCTCTTCGGGCATTGAGCGCTGCGGATTGATATAGACGTGGTGATGCCGGCCCGAGGGAATGTGGTTGATCAGCTCGACACAGCCGATTTCGACCAGGCGATCACCCGAATTGGGCGACAGGCCGGTGGTTTCGGTATCGAGCACGATCTCACGATTCATTTTTTTGGCCCTTTGGCTCTGATGCCAGCGACAAGCGCCGCGACCATCCCGACCGTTTCGGTAACGGGCATTCCGGTATCGAAGAGATAGGTGGCCCGTGCCTTCTTGTCGGCCTGGGGAAGCTGGCGGGCAAGAATGGCGTTGAGCTTATCCACGGTCATGCCCGGCCTTGCCAAAGCCCGCTGGCGCTGAATGGCCGGATCGACCCAGGTGACGCCCACCGCGTCAAAGCCATAATCATAGCCACTCTCAAACAGCAGCGGCACTTCCACCACGGCCAGTTCGGCGCCCGCTGCTTCGGCATCGTCCATGAAACGGGCAATGCGCGCCCGTACCAGCGGATGCACCACGGCTTCAAGCCGGGCGAAACCGGATGGATCGGCCGCGAGGCGTTGCGAGAGTAAATTGCGGTCGATGACGCCATCCCGGATCACGCCGGGAAACAGCGCTTCCACTGGCGCAACCGCAGCGCCCGCATAGAGTTCGGCCACCGCCGCGTCAGCCGAAAACACCGGCACGCCCAGCTCGGCAAAGGCGTTGAGCACGGTGGATTTGCCGGTGGCGATGGAGCCGGTCAGCCCGATGCGCCACATGACTCAGCCCTCCAACGTCGCTTCGACGCGGGCGCGCAGTTCCGGCGTCACCGTCGGCCGCACGCCGAACCAGGCCTCAAAGCCCGGCGCGGCCTGGTGCAGCAACATGCCCAGCCCATCGACAATGCGCAGGCCATGCGCCGCCGCGTCAGCCAGCAGGGGCGTCACCAGCGGGGTATAGACGATATCGGTGACCAGGCTGGTCTTGGCCAGCAGCCCCAGATCGAGCCAATCAAACCGGCTGCCATGCATGCCGATGGAGCTGGTATTGACCACCAACCCGATCTGCGGCGCCAGTTCGGCAAAAGCCTCAAAGCCATGCGCCTCGAACGGGCCGTCGATCTCTTCAACCAGCGCCTGGGCCTTGCTCAGCGTGCGGTTGAGCACATGCACCTTGCCGCCATTGCGCCGACGCAGCGCCACCAGCACCGCCCGGGCCGCGCCGCCCGCGCCGATGATCATGGCGTCGGCCGGACCATCGGACCAGCCGGGGGCCGCAGCATCGAGATTGCCAAGAAAGCCGAGATAGTCGGTATTGCTGCCATGCACCTTGCCGTCTTTGACCACCAGCGTGTTGACCGCGCCGATCATGGTGGCCAGTGGGTCGACGCTGTCGCACAGCGCAAACACCGCCTCCTTATGTGGAATGGTGACATTGCCGCCGACAAATTCGCCACTGCGCAGCCGCTCGAAAAATGCCGGCAGCTCGGATGGGGCGACATCGATGGCGTCATAGCGCCCGTCAATGCCGTGTTCTTCCAGCCAGGTGCCGTGAATGAGCGGGGAACGCGAATGGGCGATGGGGTGGCCGATAACGAAGGCTTTGGTGGTCAATTGAGGGTCTCGGGGGCGAATTCGCGCAAGGCGGCCAGCAATGGCAGCAAGGGCAGGCCCAGAATGGTGAAATAATCGCCGCTGACAGTTTCAAACAGGCGGATGGAGGGGCCTTCGAGGCGATACCCGCCGACCGAGGCCAGGATAGCATCGCCTTCGCGATTGAGCACATCGTCGCGCTCTGCCGGCGAAAACTCGCGCAAAGTCAGCTCCGCCGTCTCGACGCCGGACCACAGCAGCACGTCATTGCGCACCAGCGCCACCGCCGCATGCAGGCGATGGGTCTTGCCGCGCAGATAGTCGAGCTGGGCCGCCGCCTCGTCGCGATTCCCCGGCTTGTGTAAAAGTTCGGTGCCCAGGCCCAGCGTCTGGTCGGCGCCGATCACGATGGCATCGCGATGCTGGGCCGCGACCGCCGCCGCCTTGTTTTGCGCCAACTGCAAAGCCACGTCGCGACCATTGCCGCCGGCCGCTAAAACCGCGTTTTCCACTGCCCGCTCCTCGATCAGGGCCGGGGCGGTGGAAAAGCGCAAACCGGCCTGTTCCAGCAGGGCTTTGCGGGTGACGCTCTGGGAGGCAAGGATCAACATAGGGAGATGTTTTCCACACTGTCCCGCACAGCTCAAGCCCAAGCCTGTGATAATGACTCATGGTTTTGGCCATTTGCCGAACTTGTTCGACCTCGTTACCAATTCATTAACAGTCTGGCCTGCCACCCCTGCCGGACCGGGCTGGGGATAGCACTGGGGAAAACCCGCGGGGCGGGAGCCGTTATAGCAGAACGGTTTTACACAGCGAAAAGCGAATCGTTGACTCGGGAGTCGCCACGTTAACGCCTCGTTAAGACGTATTGACGACTGGTTAACGCTCGAGCCGCCGTCAAATACTAACAGGCCGTTAACCAAGGGGCTGCGCGCTTGTGCCGCCGTGGCAGAGATTGTGGACGGCGCTGAATTGTCCCAAAACACCGCTATGATAATACTGATACGAAGTAAGAAAGACTCTTTAGGGGTTTTGAAGGGAAGGCAGACATGACCCACAAACCCCTCCTCGCAACCGTGCTCGGCGAGCGACAGGCGCGCCCCCCGATCTGGGTGATGCGACAGGCCGGACGCTATCTGCCCGAGTATCGCGAAATCCGTACCAAGGCCGGCAGCTTTCTCGACCTCTGCTACAATCCAGAGCTGGCTGCCGAAGTGACGCTGCAGCCCTTGCGGCGCTTTGATCTCGACGCCGCCATCCTGTTCTCCGACATCCTGGTCATTCCCGACGCTTTGGGCCAGCCGGTTCGCTTTGAAGTCGGCGAAGGCCCGCGGCTGGATCCGATGACCGCCGAGACGCTGGCGAGCCTCAAGCCGGAAAAGGCTTTGGATCATCTGGAGGCTGTCCTGGAGACCGTGCGCAAGGTTCGGGCGGCACTGGCTCCCGAGAAGACGCTGATCGGCTTCTGTGGCTCTCCCTGGACGGTGGCGACCTATATGATCGCTGGCCGGGGCTCGCCGGATCAGGCGGCGGCGCGGCTTTATGCTTTGCAGCAGCCGGAAGACTATGCGCGGCTGATGGATATCCTGGTCGCTGCCAGCATCGATTATCTGGTGGCGCAGCTCGAAGCCGGCGCCGATGTGGTGCAGCTGTTTGAAAGCTGGGCGCTCAATCTCGACGATGAAGCCTTCACCACCCAGGTCATCGAACCCAATCGGCGGATTGTCGAAGGTGTGCGGGCGCGCATTCCCAATGCCCCGATCATCGGCTTTCCGCGCGGCGCCGCCGGCAATATCGCCCGCTACGTGGCAGCCACCGGCGTCAACGCCGTGGGGCTGGATTATTCCACGCCGCTGGATTTCCCCAAGACGGTGCTGCCGACCAGCCTGCCGGTGCAGGGCAATCTCGATCCGCTGCGCCTGGTGACCGGGGGCGAACAGCTCGACCGCCGCGTCGACGCCATCATCGAAGCGTTCAGCGATCGCCCGCATATTTTCAATCTGGGCCACGGCATCGTGCCGCAAACCCCGATTGAGCATATGGCCCAGCTGGTGAATCGCGTTAAAGGCCGCTAAGCGGCTAGGCCACTAGTGGCCGTTTGTTGAGGAGTTCGCGCTATGGAATGGGTCAAGGCGTTTCACGTGATCTCCGTTATCGCCTGGATGGCGGGGCTGATGTATCTGCCCCGTCTGTTCGTCTATCACGCCGGTGTCGCGGTGGACTCGGAGCAGTCCGAGACTTTCAAGATCATGGAGCGGCGGCTCTATCGCGGCATCATGCTGCCGGCGATGATCGCCACCTGGATTTTTGGGCTGTGGCTGGCCTTTGGCTTCGGCCTCGTCGATTTTTCGATGGGCTGGATGTGGCTCAAGGCGGTGATGGTGATCGCACTCAGCGGCGTGCAGGGCTTTTACGGCTCGCTGCTGCGCGCCTTCCAGCAAGACCGCAACACTCGCTCGCATAAATTCTTCCGCGCCATCAACGAAGTCCCGTTCGTGATGGCGATCATCATCGTCATCGCGGTGATCGTGAAGCCGTTTTAGAACTTCAATATTGCCCACCCGCGATGTCACCCCGGCCTTGAGCCCGGGCCCATCCCGAGATCACGTCTCCTAAACCATCTCAAGATGGATCCCGGCTCAAGGCCGGGATGACAGTGAGTTTGCTGAAACACCCAGCTGTTTCACGTGAATCCCGACATCCTGCTTCGGTTTCTTTCTTGAAACTGCCGCCGGATCGCGCTACATGGCAGACAACGCATCCCATAAAAAAGCTGATCTCCCCGGTCGCTGCGCGGTGCCTGCCCTCCCAAATACCCAAGACTTTCAGATTTCCCTCAAGGGTTTAATCGCTCCATGCAGAATATGAAGCTCAGTGAGCTCAAGGCCAAATCTCCGGCCGAACTTTTGGTGTTCGCCGAAGAACACGAGGTCGAAAACGCTTCGACCATGCGCAAACAGGAATTGATGTTTGCCATTCTCAAGGAACTGGCCGCCCAGGAAGTGGACATCACCGGCGAAGGCGTCGTTGAAGTTCTGCCCGACGGTTTCGGTTTCCTGCGTTCCCCGGACGCCAATTATCTCCCGGGTCCCGACGATATTTACGTCAGCCCATCCCAGATTCGCCGCTTCGGTCTGCGCACCGGCGACACGGTTGAAGGCCAGATTCGGTCTCCCAAGGATGGCGAGCGCTATTTCGCGCTGCTCAAAGTAAACACGATTAACTTCGAAGATCCCGAGGCGGTTCGCCACAAGGTCAACTTCGACAACCTCACCCCGCTCTATCCCGAAGAACGGCTCCGCATGGAGCTGCCCGACCCCACGGTCAAGGATCGCTCGGCCCGCCTGCTCGATCTGGTGACGCCCTTGGGCAAGGGCCAGCGCGCGCTGATTGTTGCGCCGCCGCGTACTGGTAAGACGGTACTGTTGCAGAATATTGCACAGTCCATCGCTACCAATCACCCCGAATGCTATCTGATCGTGCTGCTGATCGACGAGCGTCCGGAAGAAGTGACCGACATGCAGCGCTCGGTGCGCGGCGAAGTCATTTCCTCGACCTTTGACGAGCCGGCTTCGCGCCACGTTCAGGTCGCCGAAATGGTGATCGAAAAGGCCAAGCGCCTGGTCGAACACAAGCGCGACGTGGTCATCCTGCTCGACTCGATCACCCGTCTTGGCCGCGCCTACAACACCGTCGTGCCGAGCTCCGGCAAGGTGCTCACCGGCGGTGTCGACGCCAACGCTCTGCAGCGCCCGAAGCGCTTCTTCGGCGCGGCGCGCAATATCGAAGGCGGCGGTTCGCTGACCATCATTTCGACGGCGCTGATCGATACCGGTTCGCGCATGGACGAAGTGATCTTTGAAGAATTCAAGGGCACCGGCAACTCGGAAATCATCCTTGACCGCAAGGTCGCCGACAAGCGCATCTTCCCAGCCCTCGACATCACCAAGTCGGGTACCCGCAAGGAAGAGCTGCTGGTCGAGCCCGATATCCTCAAGAAGATGTATGTGCTGCGCCGTATCCTCAATCCGATGGGGACCATCGACGCCATGGAATTCCTGGTCGACAAGGTCCGCCAGACCAAGACCAATTCCGACTTCTTCGACTCGATGAACACGTAATGACGATGGGCGCGCTGCTTCCCGCCGCCGCCCATTGTTTCGCCTGATCCATGCGGTCGGGTGATACCATTGTGGCGCTGTCCTCCGGGGCACCGCCTTCCGGAGTGGCGGTGATCCGCCTCTCCGGGCCGGATGTTCCGGGACTGCTGCAGACTGTCGTCGGCAGCGTCCCCGAACCCCGCAAACTGGTGCTGCGCCCAATCGGCCATGACTCTCTGCTCGACCGTGGCCTGGTCGCCTATTTTCCCGCCCCGCATAGTTTTACCGGCGAAGACTGCGCCGAATTGCAGGTGCATGGCTCACCCGCCGGCGTGCGTGCCATCCTGAAATTGCTGGTCAATCAGGGCGCGCGGCTGGCCGAAGCCGGCGAATTCACCCGTCGCGCCTTTGAAAACGGCAAGCTCGATCTGGTCGAAATCGAAGGCCTGGGCGATCTGCTGGAGGCCGAAACCGAAAACCAGCGCCGTCAGGCGCTGGCCCGGTTTGAGGGTGGTCTTTCCCAGCGCATCGATGGCTGGCGCGACCAACTGCTCGATCTGCGCGCCGAGATTGAAGCGCGCCTCGATTTTTCCGACGAGGGCGATGTCGATGAGGCACTGCCCGAGAGTTTCGCCAGCGCGATCAATGCGCTCCGCGCCGAACTCGCCGAAGCCGTCGCTTCCATCGAACACGGCCGCATAGTCCGCGAAGGTGTTCGCGTCGCGTTGGCTGGTGCCCCCAATGTCGGCAAATCCAGCCTGCTCAACGCCCTGGCCAAATCTGATATCGCCATCGTCACCGATGAAGCTGGCACCACGCGCGACGTGCGCGAAGTGCCGCTCGATATCAATGGTCAGCTTTATATCCTGCTCGATCTGGCCGGCTTGCGCGACACCGACAGCAAGGCCGAAGCCGAAGGCATCCGTCGCGCCCGCCAGGCGATCCAGAACGCCGATATCGTGCTGTGGCTGACCGCGCCCGATCTCGACAACCATGAAGTCACGCCCACGCATGACCGGCTGCTCCGCGTTGCAACCAAGGCCGATCTTGGCCCGGTAAGCGATGCTCACATTGCCGTATCCGCCCAAAGCGGGGCAGGGCTCACAGCACTTCTGGCCGAGATCGAACGCCTCGGCGGGCAACTGGCCCAAGGCGAACCCTCACTGCTCAGCCGCGAACGCGACCGCGCTGCCCTGACCGCCGCCATGGCCGCGCTGGACCAGTCCACCGGGCAGCTCGCCATGCCCGAACTGGCCGCCGAAAGCCTGCGTATCGCTTCGCAGGCACTGGAGCGGCTGGTGGGACGGCTGGATGCTGAACGCGTGCTCGACCGGCTATTTGCCAGCTTTTGCATCGGCAAATGATTCACGTGGAACATTGTTCCCGCCGACCCGCATGGCAGGCGTGATCGGCCAAGAATTGATTCACGTGAAACATTGGCCTATTGAGCGGGTCTGGAGTTTAGACCATGACTGACTATGCCGTCATCGTTGTTGGAGGCGGACATGCCGGCTGCGAAGCCGCTGCTGCCTCGGCCCGCCTGGGCGTGCCGACCGCATTGATCACCCACAAGTTTGATACCATTGGCGTCATGAGCTGCAACCCGGCCATCGGCGGCTTGGGCAAGGGCCATCTGGTGCGCGAGATCGATGCGCTGGATGGGTTGATGGGCCGCGTCGCTGATCAGGCCGGTATTCAGTTCCGCGTGCTCAATCGCCGAAAGGGCCCGGCCGTGCGTGGCCCGCGCGCCCAGGCCGACCGCACCCTCTATCGCAAGGCGATGCAAGCAGCGATCCTGGCCCAGCCCAATCTCGATGTGATCGAGGCCGAGGTCGACGACATCGAAGTCACCGATGGCCTGGTCAGCGGTGTGCGGCTGCTCGACGGTCGCCGCATTGGCGCCAAGGCTGTGGTGCTGACCACCGGCACGTTTTTGCGCGGGCTGATTCATAGCGGCGAAACCAGCTATCCGGCGGGCCGCCTGGGCGAAAAGCCGGTGCTCGGCCTGTCGACGCGGCTGGAAGCCCTTGGCCTGCGCCTCGGTCGCCTCAAGACCGGCACCCCGGCGCGGCTCGACCGTGACTCGATCAACTATGCCGTCTTGGAAGAGCAGCTCGGCGACAATCCGCCTGAGCCGTTTTCGGCGATGACCACGGCCATTACCACCCGCCAAGTGCCGTGCCACATCACCCGGACCACGGCAGAAACCCACGCCATCATTGCCGCCAATGTGCATCGCTCGCCGATGTATTCCGGCCGCATCCAGAGCCGCGGCCCGCGCTATTGCCCGTCCATCGAGGACAAGATTGTCCGCTTTGCTGACCGCGACAGCCACCAGATCTTTCTCGAGCCCGAGGGGCTGGACGACATCACCGTCTATCCCAATGGCGTCTCCAGCTCGCTGCCGCCCGAAGTGCAGGATGCGTTCCTGCACACCATGCCGGGCTTGGAAAATGTCCGCATCATTCAGTATGGCTATGCCATTGAATATGATCACGTCGACCCGCGCGAACTGCGTTCCACCCTGGAGCTGAAGAAGCAGCCGGGCCTTTATCTCGCCGGACAGATCAATGGCACCACCGGCTATGAAGAAGCCGGTGCGCAGGGCTTGCTGGCCGGCGCCAATGCCGCGCGTGCGGTGAACAATGACGAAGCGATTGTTCTCTCGCGCACCGACAGCTATCTCGGCGTCATGGTCGACGATCTGGTGACGCGCGGCGTGGCCGAACCCTATCGCATGTTCACCTCGCGCGCCGAATTCCGCCTACATCTGCGCGCCGACAATGCTGACCAGCGGCTGACCCCGCTGGGCATTGAGACCGGTCTGGTTGGCGGTGAGCGCAAGGACATGTTTGGCACCCGTGCGCAGCAGCTGACCGAGGGCAGGGCACTGCTGCAACGGCTCAGCGCTACACCCAATGTCGCGCGCAAGGCCGGCATCGCCGTCAATGAAGATGGCAAAGCCCGCACGGCGTTTGATCTGCTGTCCTATCCCGACGTCACGCCAGCCGACACCGCGCGTCTGTGGCCCGAAATCGCCGACATCCCGGCCTCCGTGATGGAGCAACTGGTGGTCGACGCGCAATATGCGGTCTATCTCGACCGCCAGCGCCGTGACATCGAGGCGGTGCGGCGGGATGAGCAGAAGCCGATTCCCGATAGCCTGGACTATGACGAGGTGCCCGGCCTGTCGATCGAGCTGCGGCAAAAGCTGGCGCAGCACCGGCCGCAAACCATTGCCCAGGCCCAGGCGCTGGATGGTATGACGCCGGCGGCGATCACCCTGTTGCTGGCCGTGGTGCGCCGCGGCGATCTGCGTAAGGCGAGTTAATGGCTGATTTCGCGGCCATTGCCGCCTATGCCCCACATTTCAGCCGCCCCCTCGACCAGGTGGGCCGTGATCTGGAATCCTATGCTCAACTGCTGAAGAAGTGGCAGGCGGTACAGAATCTTGTTTCACGTGAAACACTGGATGCGGTGTGGTCACGGCATTTTGCCGATAGTTTGCAAATCCTGCCGCTGCTGACCGCGAGTGACAAACGCTTCCTCGACCTCGGTAGCGGCGGCGGTTTCCCGGCCCTGCCGCTGGCCATCGCCCTCAAGGGGCCGAATCACCACTTCACTTTGGTTGAACCCACCAGCCGCAAGGTCAGCTTTCTGCGCACTGTGGCGCGGGAATTGGGGCTTTCGGTGACGGTGGACGGCCGCCGCAGCGATCAGATTGATTCACGTGAAACACCGGCGCCGGATGTCATAACCTCCCGCGCACTGGCGGCTTTGCCGACGCTTTGCGGCTGGATGCAGCCGTTTTTTGCCGAGACCAGCCGGGCCATCCTGCATAAAGGCAGGGAACATGTTGAAGAAGTCACCGAAGCCGCTACGCTTTGGGACTTTAACGTGTTAGTAACCGGGAGTGATACCGACGATAAAGGTGTCCTGCTCACGCTCACGAATTTGCGTGCGAAAACAGTTAGTTAGCGGCAAACGAGCTGGAGGCCGATAGTGGCGCCCCGTATCCTGACACTGGCCAATCAAAAAGGCGGCGTGGGTAAGACCACGACAGCCATCAACCTTGCCACGGCCCTGGCCGCCATTGGCGAACGCGTGTTGATTGTCGACCTCGACCCGCAAGGCAACGCCTCCACCGGTCTGGGCATTTCGCGCGTCGATCGCGATGTGTCGTCCTATGATCTGCTGGTCGGCGAAGCCACCGTGGCGCAGGCGGCAATCATGACCAGCGTGCCCAATGTGGCCATTGTCCCCTCGACGATGGATCTGCTGGGCGTCGAATTGACCATTGCCGGCCATGCCGACCGCGCCTTCAAGCTGCGCGACGCCTTCAAGCTGCTCGGCGAGCTGAGCATTAATGACAAGCCGGTGAGCTATATCCTCATCGACTGCCCGCCCTCGCTCAACCTGCTGACGATCAACTCGCTGGTGGCCGCCGACGCGGTGCTGGTGCCGCTGCAATGCGAGTTTTTTGCACTGGAAGGCCTGAGCCAACTGCTTCAAACTATTGAACAAATTCGCTCGACGCTGAATCCGCGCCTGTCGATCCAGGGCGTGGTGATGACCATGTTCGATAAGCGCAATAATCTCAGCGAACAGGTGTTGCAGGACGTGCGCCAGGAAATGGGCGATCTGGTCTATGACACCGTGATCCCGCGCAATGTGCGGCTCAGCGAGGCGCCGTCTTACGGCAAGCCGGCGCTGTTGTATGACTTGAAATGTGCCGGCAGCCAGGCGTATCTCCGGCTGGCAACCGAAGTGATCCGCCGTGAGCGGCAGCTCAACGCGGCATAGGAGCCCGGATATGAACGACAAACCCACACGGCTCGGTCGCGGGCTGGCAGCATTGATCGGCGATATGGCCATTGTCGAGGGCGCACGCGTCACCGAATCGGGCGGCGTCAAGAAACTGCCGGTTGAGTTCATCATGGCCAACCGGGCCAATCCGCGCCGCACCTTCAATGACGAGCAGCTCGAAGAGCTGACCAATTCGATTCGCGAAAAGGGCGTGATGTCGCCCTTGCTGGTGCGGCCGAGCGAAGACCCCAATATTTTCGAGATCATCGCTGGTGAGCGCCGTTGGCGCGCGGCGCAGCGCGCGGGCCTGCATGAAGTGCCGGTGATTGTCCGCGATGTCGACGACAAGGAAGCGCTCGAACTCGCCATCATCGAAAACGTACAGCGCGCCGATCTCAATCCGCTCGAAGAAGCGATGGGCTATGGGCAGCTGATCGAGCAGTTCGATTATACCCAGCAGGATCTGGCGCAGGTGATCGGCAAGAGCCGCTCGCATGTCGCCAATACACTGCGCCTTCTACGTCTGCCCGAGGACGTGCGCAGCATGGTTTCCAGCGGCACCCTGACCGCCGGCCATGCCCGCACCCTGATCACCGCCGAAGATCCGGCCGCCCTGGCGCGGCAGATCGTCTCCGGCGGCTTGTCGGTGCGTGAGGCCGAGGCTTTGAGCCAGCAGCGCGAGATCGCCGGCAAGAAGCCGGTGGCTGGCGCCGCGACCGAGCGCGATGCCGATACCGTGGCGCTGGAGCGCCGCCTGGCTGATGCGCTGGGGCTGTCGGTGTCGTTGGCGCATGGCGAACGCGGCGGCAAGCTCGAAATCCGCTACAAGACGCTGGAACAGCTCGACGGCATCTGCCTCAAGCTAACGGGTTACCAGAACTAGGTTTTTTTGGGTTTTGCTGTTTTGCACATCACACCATCCGGGTAATACCGGGTGGTGTTTTTTTGCGCGGTGCGCCGAGGTGGCTTGGCGGCAATAACGGCCACGCGACGATATGGATTCACGTGAAACCATGCCCCGATCTCCCCGCACCGTCACCACCCGACTTGTTCGGGTGGTCCATGGAGTGGCCGGAGGACGCTGGATTGCCGGGACAAGCCCGGCAATGACGGTCAAACTTAAAATCTGCGCCCAGCGTTTCACGTGAAACATGACTCCGGCGTTTGCCCACCCACCGTGTCATCCCGGCCTTGAGCCGGGACCCATCCTGAGATGGGACCGCCGACGAGATCGGGAGATGGGCCCCGGCTCAAGGCCGGGGTGACATCGCGTTTTTACCGGCGGGGGAGGATGGCACCACGACGGCCATGGCGCTAATGCGCGGCGGCCATCATGCAGATGGCCAGCATTGTGCGACGCAGGGCGGCGTCGGCCAAAGCCGGGCGGCGGCGGCTGTCGGCGGTGGTCTGCAGAATGCGCGCCGAGGCAGTCGCCAAAGCGGCGTCGGACCACAGGCGCAATTGCTGTTCGAGTGCGCCGATGCGCGAAAAATGCGGCTTGGGGCGCTGGCCTTCCAGCACCATGCGGGGCGGCTTACCGGCATCGACTTCGACGCGCCAACGCCGCAGATTGGCGAAATGGATGGTGCACATCGCAAGCAGACGCTGCGGATCGACGGCCGATGACAGCGCCCGATTGAGCGCCAGCTCCAGCTTTTCGGCGTGGCCGCCGCCGGCGGCGTCGAGAATGGCGTCGATCACCAGCATGCCGTTGTCGGCACAGAGCAGCAGCACGTCATCGCGGGTGAGCTGCTTGCTGGCGGCGGCATAGAGCGTCAGTTTTTCCAGCTCGCGCCGGGTGATTTCGCGGTCATTGCCGAGGATTTCGCGCAGAGTGGTCACCACGTCAGCGTCGACGCGAATGCCGTGCTGATTGAAATTCTCGCGGATCAGCGCCTGCAGCGTCTCGTCACTATCGGGGTAGCAGGGCAGGGCGCGGCCATTCTTGTCGGCTTCCACCAGCGCCCGCAGCGCGTCGCGAGGCAGCAGATTGCCGGCCTCGAGCACGATGGCGGCGCCGGGGGGATTGTCACGCAGATCGGTGAGCGTCATCACCAGCGACTTGCCGGCGCCGCGCACCCGGATGATGCGCTTGCCGCCAAACAGCGACATGGTGCGGGCTTCCACCGCCAGAATCGAGGGGTCGGCATCTACCTCGCTGCCATCCAGCGTCACGATGCTGGCGGCTTCGGGGTCGTCGCCGCTCAACTGGCGGATCAGCCGCTGCGCTGTCTCGCGCACCAGGCCGGCATCGGGGCCATAGGCGAGGAAAATGCCTTCACTCAGATCGGGGCGCGCCAGAAAGCGCGCCACTTCATGGGCCTTGAGCGCCGTCATCAGCGGCTGAGCGCGGCGAGCAGGCCCAGCCGCAGCGATTCGGCGGCGGCCTTGGCGGCGCGCTCGCCGGCTTCGGTGGCGGCCGCCTGATTGGCCAGCACCTGATCACTGGTGGTGTAGTCGGCGCTGGCGTGGCGGGTGATGCTGAGCGGCTTGGTGCCGTCGCGATCGCTGATATTCAGCGTGGCCGTTACCGTGACGCGGGTGAGCTTATAGGGATTGGCCGTCGCCGACAGGCCGATCGCCACGGCCGAGGCGCTGGCGGTGACCATGGCAAGCCGTGCCGTCTCGGCGTCGGAGCTGCCGAAGCGCAGCGCCAGCTCCTGATAGATGATCTGTTCCAACCGGCTGGCGGGCTTGGCATAGGCCAGGCTCAAGGCCGGCTGGGCGGCCGTCGTGCCGCCATAGACCGGGGTAAAGCTGCAGGCGCCCAGCATGGTGCCAGCGCCCAAGAGGACGCCGGCCATGGCGATGGGGCGGAAGAGCCTAGACCACAACATTGACGATCCTGTCCGGGACGATGACGATTTTCTTGGGCGGCTTGCCGTCCAGAATGCGGACAATCTCGTCCAAAGACAAGACCAGCTGCTCAACTTCGGCCGCCGGGGTGCCCTTGGCCACGGCGATCTCGCCGCGGCGCTTGCCATTGATCTGGATCGGCATGGTGACCGTGTTGTCGACCAGCAGCGCCGGATCGACCTCGGGCCACAACGCATCGGCCACCAGCCCGGTCTTGCCCAGGGCCTGCCAGCAGGTTTCGGCCAGATGGGGCATCATCGGTGCAATCAGCTGGATCAGCCGCTCCACGCCGTCCTGCAGCGCGCCAATGCGGGCGGCAGGCGCGGCCGAGGCAATGCCGGCCGAGCGGACCAGCGCATTGGTCAGTTCATAGATCTGGGCGACGGCGCGGTTGAAGTGCAGGCCCTCGATTTCGGCGGCCACATTATGCACGGCGCGATGGGCGGTCCGGCGCAGCGCCAGCCCCTCATCGTCGTCCGAAACGCGAACAGTCTCGGCAGACTGTTTCACCAAGGCGATGGTTTCGCCGACCAGCCGCCAGACGCGCTGCTGGAAGCGGCTGGCGCCTTCGACGCCGGCCTCGGTCCACTGCACGTCACGCTCCGGCGGCGAATCCGACAGCATGAACCAGCGTGCGGTATCGGCGCCATAGGTGGCGACGATCTCGTCGGGATCGACGACGTTCTTCTTGGATTTGCTCATCTTTTCGATGGAGCCGATGGTGATCTTCTCGCCCGATTGCAGATGGCGCGCCGTGCGGGTCTCGCCCTGGGCCTCCAGCACGATATCGGACGGCTGCACCCATTCGCCGCTCGGCGACTTATAGGTCTCGTGGGTCACCATGCCCTGGGTGAACAGCCCCTTGAACGGCTCGTCGACGCCGACGTGACCGGTGGCCTTCATGGCGCGGGTGAAATAGCGCGAATACAGCAGGTGCAAAATCGCGTGCTCGACGCCGCCGATATATTGATCCACCGGCAGCCAGCGATTGGCCACTTCGGGAATGGTCGGGGTGGCGGCGTGCGGAGCGGTAAAGCGGGTGAAATACCAGGACGAGTCGACAAACGTGTCCATGGTGTCGGTTTCACGCCGCGCCGCGCCACCACACTGGGGGCAGTTCACATGCTTCCAGGTCGGGTGATGGTCCAGCGCATTGCCCGGCTTGTCGAAAGTGACATCTTCGGGCAGCACCACCGGCAGGTCCTTCTTGGGCACCGGCACGGTGCCGCAGACCTCGCAATGGATCACCGGAATCGGGCAACCCCAATAGCGCTGGCGCGACACGCCCCAGTCGCGCAGGCGATAATTGACCTCCACAGCGCCTTGCGGCTTGCCGTCGACCGTCAGCGCGGCAAAGTGCGCGGCAATGGCCTTCTTGGCGGCGTCGATCGACAGGCCGTCAAGGAAACCGGAATTGAAGATGGTGCCGGCATCGGTATAGGCCTCGTCGCCCACCGCAAAGCTGGCCGGGTCGGCATCGGCAGGCAGCACCACGGGCACCACCGGCAAATCATAACGACGAGCAAATTCCAGGTCGCGCTGATCATGCGCCGGGCAACCAAAGATGGCGCCGGTGCCGTAATCCATCAGCACGAAATTGGCGACATAGACCGGCAGGGTGACGCCGTCCAACACCGGATGCTTCACGTGAAGCCCGGTGAACACGCCCTTTTTCTCGGCCTTTTCAATGGTTTCGGTGGCCGTGCCATGGCGATGGCATTCGGCGACGAACTCGGCCAGCTCGGCATTGTTCGCGGCCAGCTGCGCGGTCAGCGGATGGTCGGCCGACAGCGCCAGGAACGAGGCGCCAAAAATCGTGTCGGGCCTGGTGGTGAAGACTTCCAGGCTGGTGGTGGCGGTCAGCGCGCTGGGTTGCACTTCAAACAGCAGCCGCAGGCCTTCGGACTTGCCGATCCAGTTGCGCTGCATGATGCGCACTTTCTCGGGCCAGTCGGTCAGCCCGTCCAGCGCTTCGAGCAGCTCTTCGGCATAGTCGGAAATCTTGAAGAACCACTGGGTCAGCTCGCGCTGCTCCACCGGCGCGCCGGAGCGCCAGCCCTTGCCGTCGATGACCTGCTCATTGGCCAGCACGGTCATGTCGATGGGGTCCCAATTGACCTTGGACTTTTTGCGGGTGACCAGATCAGCCGCCATCATGTCGATGAACATCGACTGCTGGTGCTGGTAATATTCCGGCTCGCAGGTGGCGATTTCGCGGGTCCAGTCGATGGCCAGGCCCATGGATTTGAGCTGGGCCTTCATCGCGGCAATGTTTTGGCGGGTCCAGGTGCCGGGATGGGTCTTGCGCTCGATGGCGGCATTTTCCGCCGGCAAGCCAAAGGCGTCCCAGCCCATGGGGTGCAGCACATTCTTGCCGCGGGCGCGGTGGTAGCGCGCCACCACGTCGCCCATGGAATAGTTGCGCACATGGCCCATATGGATGCGGCCCGAAGGATAGGGGAACATCTCGAGGACGTAGTAGGGTTCACGCGGATCGTCATTGGAGCTGACAAAGCTGCGGGCATCGTCCCACACCTGCTGCCACTTGGGTTCCATTTCACGCGGATTGTAGCGTTCGCCGCTCACTATTGTTGTCCTTGGATGTTCGTCGCGAAGCTGCACAAAGGTCCGGCGCTGCTTGCGTTTATGGGGGATTTTGGCTACCGGACCATCACCAGAAATCCCCACCAAGGTCAACAGGAACAGGGCGAAAGCATGGACTCTGCCGCTGCCGAGAGGCTTGCCGACATCACCACACGCATCGCCCACGCCCAGGCCCGCTTCGGCGCGCCGCCTGAAAAGGTGGAACTGGTCGCCGTTTCCAAGACCTTTCACGCCGCCGAGATCGAGCCGTTCCTCGCCGCCGGGCAGCGCGTGTTCGGAGAAAACCGGGTGCAGGAGGCCAAGGACAAGTGGCCGGCTTTGCGCGAAGCCTATCCGGATGTGGAACTGCATCTGATCGGCCCGCTGCAAACCAACAAGGCGCGCGAGGCGGTGGCGCTGTTCGACGTGATCCAGACCGTCGATCGCGAGAAACTTGCCAGCATGCTGGCAGCAGAGATGGCTCTTGCTGGCAGAAATCTGCCCTGTTTCGTGCAGGTCAATATCGGGCTCGAGCCGCAAAAGGCCGGCATCACCCCCGCCGAAGCGACTGCCTTCGTCGCCCGCTGCCGCGACGTGCATGGCCTCGATGTGGTGGGGCTGATGTGCATCCCCCCCGAAGGGGTGCCGGCTGGCCCGTATTTCGCCCAATTGGCCATGCTGGGGCAGGCCGCCGGCGTCGCCAAATTGTCGATGGGAATGAGCGGCGATTTCGAGACCGCCATCGCCATGGGAGCCACCCATGTGCGGGTCGGCTCGGCGCTGTTTGGCAGTCGCCCACCCCTGGCCGAGCCCAAGCGCGACTGAATTCGCGATAACGGCGATTTGGCGTGCAACTTCCGGTCACTCTGCATCGTTGCTGTGGGCAATGACGCCGTTGTGATCACCTAGCCCAAAACCGGTCGCAATCTTGTGACTCATGGGCTGGCTGACGCGAAAAGGCCGGAGAAAACAATGATCAAGCGACGCATCCTGTTGGTGGACGACGACGCCGACCTGCGCCAGACCCTGGTCGAACAGCTCGAGACCCATCCCGAGTTCGACATTCTGCAGGCTGGCACCGCCAATGATGCGCTCAAGGCGACGCGTGAGCACAATATCGACCTGATGATTCTCGATGTCGGCCTGCCCGATATGGATGGCCGCGAAGCGGTCAAGCTGCTGCGCAGCGAGGGCTATCAGAGCCCGATCCTAATGCTGACCGGGCACGACACCGATGCCGACCAGATCAGGGGCCTCGAAGCGGGCGCCAATGATTATCTGACCAAGCCGTTCCGCTTTCCCGTGCTGCTGGCCCGCATCAATGCGGCGCTGCGCCAGCACGACCAGAGCGAGGGCGTGGTCTTCACCATCGGCCATTACAGCTTTCAGCCGGCGGCCAAGGTGCTGGAGACCAATGACGGCAACAAGGTGCGCCTGACCGACAAGGAAACCTCCATCCTGAAGTATCTTTATCGGCAGGGGCCGAAAACCATCACCCGCGATGTGCTGCTCAAGGAAGTGTGGGGCTATAATAACCGCGTCACCACCCACACGCTGGAGACCCATATTTATCGGCTGCGCCAGAAGATCGAGCGCGACCCCTCCAATGCGCGGCTGCTGGTCACCGAAGAGGGCGGCTATCGGTTGGTGCCGTAGAGCCTTATGCGATTTGACTAAATCAAATCGCCGGCTCTCGGTTTTTTGCCGCAAGGTTATTTGCGAAAAGCCGGTCCCCACCTTTTCGCACCTTGCTCTAATCGGGGGAGCGGCACAAAAGCCGGTACAAAATCGCGACAAATGCCCTATAGGATGAGACGGCTCCGCACTGGCGGGGCCGTTGGCGTATCCGGGTTGGGCATATGATCAGGGACGATGCGGCCGAGGCGCTGGCCCAGGCCGAATTTTTTGATATTTGCGACGACGAGCAGCGGCGCATGCTGGCCTTTGCCGGCGATCTGCGCCGGTTCGACCCCGATGCCGTGCTGTATCAGGCCGGCGCGGTGCCCGAGGGCGCCTATGTGCTGGTCGACGGCACGCTCAAGGCCAAGCCGGACAGCGGCAAGCCCTACACCATTGCCGAGCCCGGCAGCGTGGTGTCAGCCATGGCGCTGATCCTGGCCAAGCCCCGCCCGGTGAGCATCTCCGCCGTTACCGAATGCACCGCCCTATTCGTGCCGCGCACGGCTTTCCTCAAGCTGGTGCAGCAATCCCCCGAACTGGCGCAACGTGCCGTGGCGCGGGTCGAGCGCGATCTGGGAGACTATCTCGGCGCGCTTGAGCCGGTGCGGCGCAAGATGAAGGCGGACGACAGCTAACGCCGTCCCAACCCACTGCGCGTCACCCTCGGGCTCGACCCGAGGGCTCTCCACTTACCGAATGTGAAGTCAGTACAGTGGCCTCGGGTCAGGCCCGAGGGTGACGATCTGTGAGCGCGTAGCGCCCCCTAAACCCCACTAAACCGTGCAATCACCGGCACGTGGTCGCTCGGCTGCGGGGCGTAGCCGCGGTAGGATTTGATGATCTCGGTGCCGATGCAGTGCTCGGCGATGTCGGCGGTGGACCAGATATGGTCGAGCCGGCGGCCGCGATCGGAATTTTCCCAATCCTTGCCGCGATAGCTCCACCAGGAATAGAGCTTCTGGTCATAGGGCACGTGCTTGCGCACCAGATCGACCCAGCCATGGCCGCCATTGAGAATGGCGTCGAGCGCTTCGGTTTCGATCGGGGTGTGACTGACGACCTTGAGCAACTGCTTGTGGCTCCACACGTCATTTTCATGCGGCGCGATGTTGAAGTCGCCGGCAATCAGATGGCCGCGCTGGAACACCGGCTCGTTGAACCAGCTGGTCAGTTCGGAGAGAAAGCCCAGCTTGTGCTTGAATTTGGGGTTGATCTCGGGGTCCGGCTCGTCGCCGCCTGCCGGGATATAAAAATCATGCAGCGTCACCGGGCCATGGCCGAAATCGGTCAACGCCGAGATGTGGCGCGATTCGGGGATTTCGCAGAACATCCGACTCGACACATCGGTCAGCGGGAATTTACTGACGATGGCGACGCCGTGATAGCCCTTCTGCCCATGCACGGCATGGTGCGGATAGCCAGCCTCGGTGAAGGCATTACGCGGAAACTGATCGTCCTGGCATTTGATCTCCTGAAACATGATCACGTCCGGCGCGTGCTGGGCGATGAATTCCAGCACCATGGGCAGGCGCAGGCGGATCGAATTGATGTTCCAGGTGACAATGGAGACGGACATTTTTTGCCTTTGGCTGAAGGGGCCTTCTTATCGCCAAGCCGGGGCGGAAGGACAAGCCGGTTTTGTCGGCTGGGCTAGCGTTCCGGACATCACCCCCCCGACCTCCCCCATCATGGGGGAGGCGCCGTTCTGTGGTTGTGGCTCGATCTCGTCCCAAACCCGATCTGATACCTCCCCCTTGATGGGGGAGGCTAGGAGGGGGTGGGCCAAACACACGGCGCCATAGATTGCCCGGTGACCCATCTTCCTCACACCCAACGTTTCACGTGAATCCAACAAAAAAACCCGGCCTTGCGACCGGGTTTTTCAAATTTAGCGATGCACCAGAGCCTATTCGGCCTTGGGTGCCTCTTCAGCGCTGGCGGCAGCGGCCTGTTCGGCGGCGGCGGCGGCAGCTGCAGCTGCTGCGGCTTCCGCGTCCTTGGCGGCCTGCTCAGCGGCAAAAGCCTCGGCGGCTGCGATCTTCTCGGCTTCGCGGGCTTCCTTGGCGGCAACAGCGGCAGTGCGCTCGCTGGCTTCGATCTTCTTGGTGCGCGAATTGGTCGATTCGACGATACGCGCCGACTTACCGCGACGATCACGCAGATAGTACAGCTTGGCGCGACGGACCTTACCGCGCTTGAGCACTTCCACCGACGCCACGTTGGGGGAGTAGTAGGGGAACACGCGCTCGACGCCTTCGCCATACGAAATCTTGCGCACGGTGAAGCTGGCGGTGATGCCGCCGGCGCTCATGGCAATGACCACGCCTTCATAGGCCTGCAGGCGTTCTTTTTCGCCTTCGCGGATCTTGACCCACACCTTGATGGTGTCGCCATGGGTGAAGTCGGGAAGTTCGCGCTTGGCGGAGAGAGCAGCAACCTGCTCGGCCTCAAACTGCTGGATGATATTCATGTCGATTCCGTTCTGAATCTTTTCAAAGGAGCGTTTATCGAGCCAATGTGGCGCGTCGCCCGGTCTTGGTTGGTAACGGAGGTTTTTCGTCTTTTTATTGGTGCGCAACGGGTCCGATGGCCCAACACGCGGATAGTGGCGCGGCTATAGGGGAAAAACGCCCAAGAGTCTAGGCTTTGGCCGCGATTTATGACTTGGGACGGCCCAACAGGTCGGGTCGACGGGCCAAGGTGAGGTTTTGGCTCTGTTCGGCGCGCCATTTGGCGATTTTGCCGTGATCGCCCGAGGTCAGCACCGCGGGGATTTCCACGCCTTCAAAGCGTTGCGGCCGGGTGTATTGCGGATATTCCAGCAGCCCGTTTTCAAAGCTTTCGTCGGCATGGCTGTCGGCACCGCCTAGCACGCCGGGGATCAGCCGCACCACGGCCTCCAGCAGCACCATGGCGGCCACTTCGCCGCCGGCCAGCACATAGTCGCCAATGGAGATTTCCTCCAGCCCACGGCCGTCAATGACGCGCTGGTCGATGCCTTCGAAGCGCCCACAGATGATGACGGCGCCGGGGCCGAGCGCCAATTGACGGGCGCGAGCCTGGGTCAGCGGCGCGCCACGCGGCGACATCATCAGGCGCGGGCGCGAATCGTGTGGCGGCGACACGGCGTCGATGGCGCTGGCCAAAACGTCGGGCTTCAGCACCATGCCGGCGCCGCCACCCGAGGGGGTGTCGTCAACGGTGCGGTGGCGGTCGGTGGCGAAGTCGCGCAATTGCGTCGCCTCAAGCGACCACAACCCATCGGCCAGGCCACGGCCCAGCACCGAAGCGCCGAGCGGGCCGGGAAACAGCTCAGGAAACAGGGTGATGATGGAAGCGGAGAAGCTCAACCCGGCTCTTCCTCGCCCTCATCGGCATCGAGCGGCACGATCAGGGTCAAATAGCCTTCGGCCACATTGATCATCGGCACCACGGCCTTGGTGAAGGGGTAGAGATAGGTGCTGCCGCTCAGCGGATCGCGCACTTCCAGCAGGTCGCCGGCGCCGAAATTGGGCATGGCCGAGACCTGGCCGATGACCACGCCCGACTCGAGCCGCACGTCGAGGCCGAGCAGATCGGTATGATAGAAATCATCCTCGTCGTCGGGATCGGGCAGCTTGTCGCGATCGACATAAAGGCTGACGCCGTTCAGGGCCTCGGCCGCGTTGCGATCGGATACGCCCTTGATGTTAGCGATGACCACATTCTTCTGCAGGCGCAATTTGCTCAGGGTAACGGTCAGTCCCGGCCGGTCTGTATCGAGCGGGCCATAGGAGCCGATGGCCAGGGGGTCCTGGGTATGGGTGGCGATGCGGACGCTGCCCTTGATGCCATGGGCGGCGCCGATCTGGCCGAGGAAAATTTGATTGGTCTTGCTGGTCATGCGCGCTCCGACAGCTGGGCCCCGCGTCTTAGCAGGCATGACGGCGCTTGGGAATTGGCCGGTGCGCTTGTGGCGGCGGAACCAAGCAGGGGCGGTGGCAATTGTCTCAGCAAGCGTGACAAGGAGCGCGCTTTACCATGGCTAAAACCCTTACCAATCGCAATGATATCCGCCAATGGGCCGAGGCCCGGGGCGGCAACCCCATGCTGATGGATACGCCTGACGGCAGCGGCATCCGAACGCTGCTGCAACTGACCTTCGGCCAGCACGCCATCAATA
Organism: Devosia sp. A369; assembly: GCF_054489345.1. NCBI lineage: Bacteria > Pseudomonadati > Pseudomonadota > Alphaproteobacteria > Hyphomicrobiales > Devosiaceae > Devosia > Devosia sp. A369. The sequence goes on from NZ_JBTMWV010000009.1 coordinate 110,896, forward strand.
CCGACGGCAATGAGGGCCCCGACCGGCTCGGCGGCTTTCATCTGGTGAGCTGGGAAGAATGGTTTGCGGCGCTCGACGAAGGCAAACTGGCGCTGCGCGTGTCGGATGACCTCGCGGGCGGCAATGAAGCCGAGTTCGAGTTCGTCAGCAAGGACGGCTCGTATACGGCCTAGTCCCCGTCCGCCGCGGCTTCGATGGCTTCCATGTCGTCGTCAGAAAAGCCGAAATGGTGGCCGAGTTCGTGGATCAGCACGTGGGTGATGATTTCGCCCAGCGTGTTGTCGTCGTTTTCGGCCCAGTAATCGAGAATGGCGCGGCGGTAGAGAAACACCGTGTTGGGCAATTGCCCGGTCTGCGGCACGGCGCCGTCTTCGGTGAGGCCGACGCCGGAAAACAGCCCCATCAGCTCGAAGGGGCTTTCCATGCCAAAACCTGCGAGAATGTCGTCTTCGACGAATTCGGCGACCGAGCAGGTCACATCGGCGGCCAGCGTTTTGAACGGCTCGGGCAGTTCGCGCAGCGCCTGGCTGGCCAGGGCTTCGAAATCGTCAAGGGAGGGCGCGTAGCGCGCCCCCCAGTCGGCGTGACCTACTGCCACTCGCGGATATCGACGAAGTGGCCGGCAATGGCGGCAGCGGCGGCCATGGCGGGCGACACCAGATGGGTGCGGCCCTTGAAGCCCTGGCGGCCTTCGAAGTTGCGATTGCTGGTCGAGGCGCAGCGTTCCTGCGGCTTGAGCTTGTCCGGGTTCATGGCGAGGCACATCGAGCAACCCGGCTCGCGCCATTCAAAGCCGGCATTGAGGAAGATCGTGTGCAGGCCTTCGGCCTCGGCCTGATCCTTGACCAGACCCGAGCCGGGCACGACCATGGCGCTGACGGTGGAGGCCACCTTGCGGTCGCCAATCACGGCGGCAGCAGCGCGCAGATCTTCGATGCGGCCATTGGTGCAGGAGCCGATGAACACGCGGTCGATGCCGATCTCGGTGATCGGGGTGCCGGGCTTGAGGCCCATATAGTCCAGCGCCCGCCACTTGGAGACGCGCTTGTTCTCGTCCTCGATGTCATCGGGATTGGGCACCGCGCCGGTGACCGAGATCACGTCCTCGGGCGAGCTTCCCCAGGAGACGATCGGCGGCAGCTTGGCGGCGTCGAGAATGACGACCTTGTCGTAAACCGCGCCTTCGTCGGTGTAGAGCGTCTTCCAGTAATCCAGCGCCATGTCCCAGGCCTTGCCCTTGGGGGCGCGGTTGCGGCCTTCGACATAGTCGAAAGTGGTCTGGTCGGGGGCGATCAGGCCGGCGCGGGCGCCGCCTTCAATGGTCATGTTGCAGACCGTCATGCGGCCTTCCATCGACAGCGCCTGGATGGCTTCGCCGGCAAATTCGATGACGTGGCCATTGCCGCCGGCGGTGCCGATCTCGCCGATGATGGCGAGAATGATGTCCTTGGCGGTGACGTGCGGCGGCAGCTGGCCGTCAACACGCACCAGCATGTTCTTGGCCTTCTGCTGGATCAGCGTCTGGGTCGCGAGAACGTGTTCCACTTCCGAGGTGCCGATGCCATGCGCCAATGCGCCGAAGGCGCCATGGGTGGAGGTGTGGCTATCGCCGCAGACGATGGTCATGCCGGGCAGGGTAAAGCCCTGCTCGGGGCCGACGATGTGGACGATGCCCTGACGCTTGTCGAAGGCGTCGAAATATTCGATGCCGAAATCGCGCGTGTTCTCGGCCAGCGCCGCGATCTGGACAACGCTTTCCGGGTCGGGATTGGGCAGCGAGCGGTCGGTGGTCGGCACGTTGTGATCGACCACGGCCAGGGTGCGCTCGGGGTGGCGCACCTTGCGGTTGTTGAGGCGCAGGCCTTCAAACGCCTGTGGGCTCGTGACTTCGTGGACGAGGTGCCGGTCGATATAGAGCAGCGAGGTGCCGTCCTCATTGTTCTGGACCAGATGGTCGTCCCAGATCTTGTCGTAGAGCGTGCGGGCTTTGGTCATGGCGGTCTTCCGGCAGGAGAGTTTGGAGTCGTTCTAAGCCGCAAAGGGCCGATGGGTCAAGTATAACCGTACTCGTGGGTACGGTTGGTTCAGGCGGGGCGGTCGATGGCGCGGCGCACCGAAAACACGCCGAGCAGGCTGGTATCGAGCCCGATGCGCAGCCGGCACCACAGAGCGATGGCGATCTGGGCCACGATCCGGGCCCCCATATTGGCAGCGGCGGCGCCGACAATGCCGAAAGCCGGGATCACCGCGATCTGTACGACAAAGCCCAGTCCCATGATAATGCCAAAAATGGCGACATAGGCGCGCTCATGCCCGGTCATCATCATGACGATCTTGGAGGGGCCGGTGGCGGCGTCGAACAGCAGCCCAAGCGCCAGCAACACCAGCACCAGCGTGCCCTCGGCATAGGCCGGTCCGAATAGCGACAGCAGGAATTCGCCCCAGATCACAAAGCCGGCAAAGATCAGCAGCGAAAAGGCAAAGCCGGCCCAGGCGCAGAGCGCGACAATGGCCTGCGCCTGGCGCATCTGGCCGGCATGGAAATGCTGCGCCACCATGGGGGCGATCACCAGTTCGATGGCGAAGGTGAACAGCGTCATCAGCCCGGCGGTGCGGAAGGCATTGAAATAAATCCCCGAGCTCTCCAGATCAAGCATCAACCCAACCAGGATCACATCGGCATTGAGCGCGGCGGTTTCGATCAGCGCGCCCAGCATCAGCCAGCGGCTGATGCCGCCCCATTTGGCCCAATAGGTCCGCACGCCGTCCAGGGCCGGGGCCAGCAAATAGGTCGTGCGCCCTGCCTGCCAGAATTGCAGCGCCAGCATGCCGGCCAGCAGAGCTGCCGACAGCACCAGTGCATCGGGCCCACTCAGCACGATGCCAAAAGCGAACAGGGCTAGCACCGCCGCCGGCAGCGCCAGCCGCCACAGGATGTCGCGCGGCACCAGCGCCGTCCACAGCGAGCCCTGGGCGCGCAGAGCCGAGGAATTATACTCCGCCAGCGCCATCGGCAGCACCAGGAAGGCGGCGCCATAGAAATGGCTGGCGGTATCGGCCAGCGTGACGAATTGCAGGGTGACAAAAACGATGGCCGCGAGCCCGAGACTGGCCGCGACGCCGGCCAGGATGGTCAGCATCGAGCCGGAGCGGATAGCGGCGATGGCGGCAAGCTTTCGCCCGGCCACGCTTTCCTGCGGCCAGAGGCGCAGGATGGCCATGGGCTGGCCGACACCGGCGGCAATGGCCAACACGGTGGCAATCGCCAGTCCGAAAGCGAAATGGCCATATTCATCGGGGCTCATGGTGCGCGACAGCACCACATAGGTCAGATAGGTCAGCCCGGCGGTGGCGATCTTGATGGCCAGCGAGCCGACCGAGCGCCATAGGCCGGTATGCAGCAGGGCCGACAGATCCGAAGGTATTTTCAGCCGCATAACTGACGTCCCGAGGCCGCGAGCCTGAAGCCGCGAACCCCGCCAATCTGCCACGCCAACCTCAAGAAGGTCTTACTTGGCTGGGGTGGGCGGGATTACAGATTGGTAAGGTGCGGACCGCTTCACCTCTCCCCCAAGGGAGAGGTCGACCCACTTGGGTCGGGTGAGGGGCCTTTACTGGGGGCAGAGCGAGGGGAAGGCCCCCTCACCCGTCGGCTGCGCTGCCGACCTCTCCCCCAAGGGAGAGGTAAGACGTTTATTAATGCCGGAAATGCCGCATCCCGGTCATCACCATGGCGATGCCGGCAGCGTCGGCAGCAGCAATGACTTCATCGTCGCGCATCGACCCGCCCGGCTGGATCACCGCGGTGGCGCCAGCCGCGACCAGCGCTTCCAGGCCATCGGCAAACGGGAAGAACGCGTCCGACGCCGCGACCGAGCCGGCGGTCAGTGCGCCCTCGATGCCGGCGGCCTTGGCCGCGTCGATCGACTTGCGGTGGGCGGTGAGCGCGGAATCGACGCGGGACATCTGCCCGGCGCCAATGCCGACGGTAGCCCCGGCCTTCACATAGACGATGGCGTTGGACTTGACGTGCTTGGCCACCTTGGCGGCCAGCCGCAGATCGGCCATTTCAGCGGCGGTGGGCTGGCGCTTGGTGACGACCTTGAGCTCGCAATCATCGACATTGCGATTGTCGCGCGACTGGACCAAGAGGCCCCCGGCGACGGATTTGACCATCAGCCCATCGGCCTTGGGATCGGCGATGCCGCCGGTCAGCAGCAGGCGCAAATTCTTCTTGGCGGCGATGATGGCCTGGGCTTCGGGCGTGGCCGAGGGGGCCACGATCACTTCGGTGAACACCTTGACGATTTCGGTTGCGGTGGCCGCGTCGATCTCGCGATTGGTGGCGACAATGCCGCCAAAGGCCGAGACCGGGTCGGTGCGCAGGGCGTTCTGATAGGCCGTGAGCAGATTGTCGGCCACGGCCACGCCGCAGGGATTGGCGTGCTTGATGATGGCGATAGCCGCAACCTGGGAGGGGTCGAACTCGCTGACCAGCTCGAAGGCGGCGTCGGTGTCGTTGATATTGTTGTAGCTGAGCGTCTTGCCCTGCACCTGCGTGGCGGTAGCGACACCGGCACGGCTTTCGCCATTGGCGTAGAAACCGGCCCACTGATGCGGGTTTTCGCCATAGCGCATCACTTCGCGCAGGGAGCCGGCAAAGCTGCGATAGGGGATTTCGGGGTAGTCGATTTCCTTGGCGAACCAGGTGGCAATGGCGCTGTCATAGGCGGCGGTGCGCGCATAAGCCTTGGCGGCCAGCTGCTGGCGCAGCGCATAAGGCACGCCGCCGGTTTCGCTGATCGCGGCGAGGATGGCGGGGTAATCCGCCGGATCGACCACCACGGTCACATAAGCGTGGTTCTTGGCGGCGGAGCGGACCATGGCGGGGCCGCCAATATCGATATTCTCGATGATCTCGTCATAGGAGGCGCCGGAGGCGACGGTCTGCTCGAAGGGATAGAGATTGACCGCCACCAGCTCGATGCCGCCGATCTCGTGCTCTTCCATCGATGCGGCGTGGTCAGCCTTGTCGCGCACGGCGAGAATGCCGCCATGCACCTTGGGGTGCAGGGTCTTGACCCGGCCATCCATCATTTCGGGAAAGCCGGTCAGCTCGGCGATCTCGCGCACCTTCAAGCCGGCATCCTTGATCAGCTTATGCGTGCCGCCCGTGGAAACCAGCTCCACGCCGGCCGCGCTCAGCCCCTTGGCAAACTCGGCCATGCCGGACTTGTCGAATACCGAAAGCAGCGCCCGCCCGACCTTGACCGTCTTGCTCATGAGGATATTTCGTCCTGTATTGTGGATTTTCCGGCTCGCTAGCACGAAGCGGGGGGTGCAGCCAACCGGTGATTGCGGATGGCAGCGATGCGCTAGGCCTGTTCGCGGGTCAGAATCCAGGCGACTTCGGTCTCGGCGGCGACCTCGACTTCGAGCACTAGCTGCCGTGTTTTGTGGAAGCCGACATAGGCCGATTGGCGCACGCTTTCCTCTTCGCGGAAGCTGGCGCCTTCCCAGAGGAAGCTCCACACCGCGCCATTGGGCAGCACCAGCCGCACGATATCGTCGCCGCGATTGCGCCGCACTATGATGCCGGGCGCCAGATGGAAGCGGACGGCCAGCAGGCCGGGCGATGGCGTGCCATGGGCGATCATGCGGTCCTGGCCGACCAAAGTGGTACCCTCGGAGAGCAGCGTCAGCCGCCGTTCGAGATCGACGCCGAAGCGCTTGGCATAGCCATCGGTGGACAGGGTCAGCAAATGGTCGGCGGCATCGAGGGTAATCGACGGCGTGCCGTGAATGTCGGCGTCCTCGGCATCGATGGTCGGTGCAGAATGAGCCACGCCCTGGCGGAACAGCGCCTTGCTGTCGGGCAGGTCGGACGGCGCCGGGCCGCAGCTGCCCAGGATCAGCTCGCTGGCATGGGAGAATTCAAAGGCCAAAGCGCTGGCATGCAGATCGCCGGCCAGACCCGGCGCCGGCACCAGCCCGGAATCGGCGATCACCACGGCGTCGCCATCGCGCAAAATGCCATAGCCGCCGAGCAGCATGGAGCGCGGCTTGCGCCCCGGGCCATTGGCCTGAATGGCGATCAGCACGTCATGCGGCAGTTGCCCGCAGCCGTTGAAATAGGCCGGCTCGCCGCTGGACAGAGTCAGCGTATCGAGACTTTCATGCATGCGGTCGATCTGCGCGCCCAGCTCATGGCCGGCTTCGGATTTGGCTGCTGCCGCCACCCGGCGAATGCTGACCAGCTCGACCAGCAGGTGCAATTGCAGGCGCGGATTGCGCGACAAATGCAGGCCATCGGCGTCGAGCTGATTGGCGAGGACGGCATTGAGCCGCTCCACCCGCCTCGGGACGTCGGTCTTGTCGTCCTGTTCGCAATATTCGGCGCCGAGCAGGGCAATGGCGGCAAACAGCGCGTCGGTGGGGTCGCTGGCCAGTGGCGCCCGCAGTTTGAGGCTCTGGATCTGTGCGCCCAGCACGCGCTGGATGGTCCGCGCCTGATCCGGCGTGGCGCCATCGAGCAGCAGCGGCAGATGACGCAGCCAGTTGAGCACGCGCTGCGCCGTCAGAGCCAGGGCCCAGCTATCGTGCTGGAACTGGCCTTCGCGGGTGATCCAGTCGAGCACCAGCGTGCGGGCAAAGCGGCGTTCGCCATTGTCGCGCACATCGCGGAAATGGCGCAGCCAGGAAAAGCCGTGCAGATTGAGCCACCAGTCGGGATGGTCGACATCGAGGCTGAAAGGGGAGGCGCCGCCGGTTTCGATGAGCTTGCTGGCCAGCAGATAGCGGCCCGACATCATGTCGCGCACGGCTTCGCGGTCGGGCGGGCGGAATTCGGGCAGGTCGCCGGCAAAGGCGTCATCGGCGAGGCCCCGCCAGGTCCAGCGCAGGATGGGCAGGGTCACCACCAAATCGGCGAGGCCGAGCGCATGGCGGCGCATCGCGTGCGAAAGGCCGGACGCCATCAGCGCGCCCGCCTGTGCCACGCGGCCTGAGCCGGTGTTGCCATCTGTGTGCCCGTCAACGGCCCATTTCCCTGTTCGGCGCCGTCCCCCCAGGTGGCACCCGTCTCAATATAGGCTCAGCGGCGGCGGAAACGCGCCACGAAAAACCCGTCCATACCGCCGGATTTGCCGCCCGGCGCCATGCCCGGATGGGTGCGCACCAAACCGCGTTCGGTCACCGCGCCCTCCAGCCCCGGCAGTTCGGCGGCAGTCACCGGCCACAGTTCCAGCTCGGGCAGGGTCTCCAGCGCCCAATCGACCTGGCCTTCGCCCTCGGCCGGCTCAAGCGAACAGACGCAATAGACGAGCACGCCGCCGGCTTCAAGGCAGCGAAAAGCATTGGAAAACAACGCTCGCTGCAGCCGCACCCGGCCGGCAACGTCGCCCACCGAGCGATGCCAGATCACTTCGGGATGGCGACGGAAGGTGCCGGTGGCCGAGCAGGGCGCGTCGAGCAAGACGCCATCGTAACGCTGTTCCGGGACGTATTTGCCGGCATCGGCGACCACGGTTTCGGCGCTGTAGTCGAGGCGCGCGAGGTTCTGCTTGAGCCGCTCCATGCGGGTGGCGTCGCTATCGAGCGCCGTCACCTGATAGCCGGCCTTGATCAATTGGGCGGTCTTGCCACCCGGGGCGGCGCAGAGGTCGAGCACGCGGCCGCCTGGCTTGGCGCCCAGCAGGCGCGCCGGAATGGCCGAAGCCGTATCCTGCACCCACCACAGACCCTCGGCAAAGCCGGGCAGGGCCTCCACGGTCCGGTCGCGCTGTTCGATGCGCACGGTATCGGCTATGACGGGTTCGGCGCCAAGCTGCTCAATCAGTGCCGAATCATCACTCTTGAGCGTGAGATCGAGTGCGGCACCGGCCAGCAGCGCCGAGGAGAAGCCATCAATGGCTTGCTCGCCATAGGCATCGAGCCAGGTGTCGCCAAAAGTGTCGGGAATCAGCAGATCATCGCTCAGCATGCCGAATTTGGCCGAATTGGCCTGGGCGCTGCGCAAGACGGCGTTCATCAGCCCGCTGAGATGGCGGGCCTTGGGATCACGCTTGGTGGCTTCCACGGCCAGGAACAGCGCGCTATGCGCCCCCAGATCGGGCAGGAACACCAGCTGCGCCAAGCTCAGCCGCAACACCGCTTCAAAGCTGCCGGATTTGCCCGGCATGCCCTTGTCGAGCAGCGTGTGAATCATGAAATTGAGTTGGCCCTGCCGGCGCAGAGCCGTGGTGATCAACCGGTTGGCGAGGCCACGGTCGCGCCCATCGGCCAGCTCGCTGGCATTGAGCGGCACGAAATTGTCGCCGCCCAGCACGGCCTTGAGCCGCTGGGCCGCAACGAGGCGGAGCTTGAGCCCCGCCGGATCAGGTTTGTTATGCGCCACGCTTGTTTTTATCCCCAGGGACCGCGTTGTCCGCCATCCTCGTCGGTCCGTCCGACGGTCGGCACGCGCCAGCCGCCACCGATATCACGACCGGTCGAAACCGGCTGCGGGCGAGGCTGAGGCCTGCGGCCCTTATCGTCCACCTGCATGCTCGCTGCAAGCGTGCGCAGCGCCTCGATGCGGTTTGTCGTATCAGGATGGGTGGAAAACAGATTGTCCATCCGCTGCCCCGACAGGGGATTGATGATGTACATATGCGCCATGGCCGGGTTGCGCTCGGCCGCGACATTGACCTTCTGGCCAGCAAAGGCGGCAATCTTTTGCAGCGCCGAGGCCAGCGCCAGCGGGTCGCCGGAAATCGCGGCGCCGTCCTTGTCAGCCTCATATTCGCGGGTGCGGCTGACCGCCATCTGCACCACCATGGCGGCGACCGGGGCGAGAAACACCATCAGCAGCGCGCCAAAGCCGCCGAGCGGATTGTCGCGATTATTGCCGCCGCCAAAGAACAGGCCGAACTGCGCCAGCGCCGAAATCGCCCCGGCAAAGGTGGCGGTAATGGTCATGGTCAGCGTATCGCGGCTGCGGATATGGGCCAGCTCATGGGCCACCACGGCGGCGACTTCGTGGGTTTCCAGCTGCTGCAACAGTCCGGTGGACACCGCCACAGCGGCGTTTTGTGGATTGCGGCCGGTGGCGAAGGCATTGGGCTGGTCGGTCTGGATCACATAGACCGCCGGGGTCGGGATGCCGGCCTTGCGCGAGAGAATATCGACCATGTCATACAGCTCGGGCACGCGGGAGCGCTCGACCGGCACGGCATTCTGCATGCGCAGCACCATCTTGTCGGAGTTCCAGTAGCTGAACAGATTGGTCCCCAGGGCAAAGATGAAGGCGATCATCATGCCACCGGTGCCACCGATGAAATAGCCGACCACCATGAACAGCGCGGTCAGCGCGGCGAGGAGGACGGTGGTGCGAAAAGCATTGAACATCAGGAGCCCTTGGGTTCGCGGTCTTGACCGATTATGTTGTGCAGACCGGGCCGTCCTGCAAGCGGCATGCGCAAATCGTATTTTTGAGCTGGACCATGAGCGACCAAGAAATTCCCGACGACACCCCCCGTCCGCCCTTGAGCGAGGCGGCCAAGCGCGCGCTGGCCGAAGCTGCGGCCCGTCGTCGCGAGATCGACGCCAAGCGGGCTTTTGCCCCCAAGGAGCAAGGCGGGCGCGGCGGGCTCGAGCCCGGCCGCTATGGCGACTGGGAAATCAAAGGCCTGACCAGCGATTTTTGAGCCGGCTAATGCGGCCCCCAAAAACGCGGTGTCATCCCGGCCTTGAGCCGGGACCCATCCTGAGATGGGGGAGCTGGCGTGATCAGGGGATGGGCCCCGGCTCAAGGCCGGGGTGACATCGTGGGTGGGGCGCGTTCGCCAGCCACGCCAGCGTCAGGTATCTCTACACCTAGCCGCCAATCAGGTCGGCGAGGCTAAAACCTGCCGCCGATGCGGCGATGGTCATCGCCACGGTGACGATGGCGGCGATGAGCCCGTGCTCGACCCAGGTGATGCCGGCTTCATCGCGAACAAAACGCAGTACAAGTTTGATCATTTCAATGCTTTCGGCACTTTTTCAATGCCCGGACCATGCAAAACCCGGGCTGAACGCAATCTGAACGACGGCTGCTAAGCTAGCCGCGTGCCCTTTCTATGGCGGGCAGCAATTCGGTTTCGATCGCTTTTGGCGTCAGTGGGCCGACATGCTTGAAAATAATCACCCCGGCGGCATCGACCACAAAGGTTTCCGGCACGCCATAGACGCCCCAGTCGATGGAGACGCGGCGGTCGCGGTCGGCGCCGACGGCGTCATAGGGATTGCCCAGTTCGGCGAGGAACGCCCGCACATTCTCCGGCGCATCGGACTGGTTGATGCCGAACAGGCGGACGCCGGTGATGTCCTTGAGCGCGGTGAGCAGCGGATGCTCGTCACGGCAGGGAATGCACCAGCTGGCAAACACATTGACCACGGTGACCTCGCCCTTGAGCGCTTCGGTGTCAAAGCCGGGCACGCCCAATTCGGGCACGGCCGCCATGGCAAAGCTGGGGGCGGGCTTGTCGATCAGCACGCTGCGGATCAGGCCGGGGTCGCGGTTCATCGAACTGGCAAACACCGCCACCAGCGCAATCAGCGCGATCAGCGGCAAGCCGAACAACACATAGCGCATCATTTGGCGGGCCGCCGGCGCGGATTGCTGGCCTCCAGCCGGGTGAGCTTCTTGTCGGTACTGCTGGCGTCGTAGAGCGTCCAGGCAATCAGTCCAGCCACGGCGATGGCGACGCCGAGATAAGCCCAGATGATGAAAGCGGCGTGGGGTCCCAGATCGATCATGCGCCAGCTCCCTGTGCGGCCTGCCGCGCCAGATTGGTGACCCGGCGGCGCTTGATTTCAGTGTGCATGGCTTTGAGCTGCAGCGTGATGAACAGGAATGTAAACGCAAAAAACATCACGAAAAGCGGCGTCAGGATCGAGCCCGGCATGGTCGGCCCATCGGCCCGGAACACGCTGGCCGGCTGGTGCAAAGTGCTCCACCAATCCACCGAGAATTTGATGATCGGAATATTGACCGCACCCACCAGGGTGAACACGGCAATGACGCGGGCGGCGCGCAGCTGATCGTCAAAGGCGCGCCACAGCGCGACAATGCCGAGATAGATGAACAGCAGCACCAGAGTGGAGGTCATGCGCCCGTCCCACTCCCAGAAGGTGCCCCAGGTCGGGCGGCCCCACAGCGCGCCGGTAAACAGCGCCAAGGTGGTGAACATGGCGCCCAGCGGGGCGGCGGTCTTCATCGAGACGTCGGCCATCGGGTGACGCCAGACCAGCGTGCCGATCGCCGAAATGGTCATCACCACATAGACGAACTGGCTGAGCCAGGCATTGGGCACGTGGACATACATGATGCGCACGGTGTCGCCCATCTGGTAGTCCTCGGGCGAATTGAAGAAGGCGAACCACAGCCCGACGCCGAACAGCAGCGCGGTGACAATGGTCAGCGGCCACAGCAGCGGCTTGGTCCAGATGACGAACTGCCCCGGATGGGCAATCCGCTGCCACCAGCTGAGCTTGGGTGCGGTGTCTGTTGTCATCTGAATGTCCGGCTCCTTCGTCCCCTCCCCCTTGAGGGGAGGGACAGGGTGGGGGTCCTTCGGTCTGTGCACTGAACCATCGACCCCTACCCTCGGTCCCTACCCTCAAGGGGGAGGGAGGCGATGAGGGGGGTGCAGTGACAAACACCAGGCTGTCTAATCTTCGCTTGAGCTTATCGCAAGCGCGGCGGCGAAGGGAGCCAGTGCCACGGCCATGAGGCTCAATGCCGCAAGAAACAGCAGCGCGGCACTGGATTGGGCATGGGTGATACTGCCGACGCCGAAGATCAGCACCGGGATCGACAGCGGCGCAATCAGGATCGGCGCGATCAGCCCGCCGCGCCCGATCCCAACGGTCACCGCCGCGCCCACGGCCCCGAAGGCGGCCAGCGCCGGCGTTCCGGCCAGCAGCGAAATCAGGGTTTTCCAGAAGGCGTCCAGCTCCATCGCCAGCAACACCGCCAGCACCGGGCTGGCGACGATCAGCGGCAGGGCCGAGACCAGCCAATGGGCGATCAATTTTGCGGCAACCACGGCGCTGAGCGGCAGTTCGCTCTGCCGCAACAGCACCAGACTGCCGTCTTCATGATCGGGGCGGAACAGCCGGTCGACGCCGAGCAGCATGGCGAGAAACGCGGCGATCCACACCACGCCCGGCGCGATGGCGGCGAGCAGCACTTTGTCGGGGCCGACGGCAAAGGGCACGATGGCGCCGACAATGATGAAGAACAGCACCAGCGTCAGCATGTCGCCGCCGCCGCGCAGCGCCAGCCGCAATTCGCGGCTGAGCATGGCGCCAAAAGCCCTCATGCCTGCGCCCCCAGCGTCAGAGTGTCCAATCGGCTCGGGTCGGGCAGGGTGATCGGATCATGCGTCGCCGCCAGCACTAACCCGCCACGATCGAGATGACTGTCGATCAGCCCAGTCACCAGCGCGTGGCCTTCCACATCCAGCGCCGCCGTCGGTTCGTCGAGCAGCCACAGGGGCCGCCGGCTCACCAGCAGGCGGGCCAGCGCCAGCCGCCGCGACTGCCCGGCCGAGAGGTAACCGGCATCCAGTTCGGCCAACGGACCCAGCCCCACTTGCTCAAGCGCCGCCAGGGCGGCAATGCCATTGGCGCCGTTGAGCTGGCCCCAGAAATCAAGGTTTTCTCGCACCGTCAGCCGGGGTTTGACCGCATTGCGGTGGCCGCAATAATGCAGTTGCGGCCCGGCCTCGGGGTCCACCCCTTCGAGGGCAAACCCACCGGCCATTGGCGTCACGATACCGGCCAGGGTCAGCAGCAGCGTCGACTTGCCGGTGCCATTAGGGCCGCGCAGCAGCAGGCATTGCCCGGGCGCGACGGTGAAGTCGAGGCCGGTGGCCAATGCGACGCCGCCGCGACCGCAGCTCAGGCTTTGGGCGTGCAGGCGCAACGGGGGATAGACTTGCCAATCGGTCATGGCCCCATCTCGTATTGAACCCAAGGTCGGGCTGGCAAGCCCAATCGTCTTTCTCTATAAGCCCTTATAGATTGGACTCATTCCAGGGAAGGCGGCGCTTTTGCGCGGTTTTCGGGCATTTTGTCCGGGCCGGCGCGCCTGCTGCACCAGATAATAAAGGGCGGAAACCATGACCTCGGTAAACAGCTTCAAGTCGAAATCGACCCTGGTGGTCGGCGACAAGACCTACACCTATTACTCCATCGAAGAAGCCGAAAAGAACGGCCTCCAGGGCGTCTCCAAGCTCCCGCACTCGATGAAGGTGGTGCTGGAAAACCTGCTGCGCTTCGAGGACAACCGTACCGTCACCAAGGCCGATATCGAGGCTGTGGCCACCTGGCTCGTCACCCGCACCTCCGAGCATGAAATCTCCTACCGTCCGGCCCGCGTGCTGATGCAGGACTTCACCGGCGTCCCCGCCGTGGTCGATCTGGCCGCCATGCGCGACGCCACTGCCAAGCTCGGCGCCGATCCGCAGAAGATCAATCCGCTGGTGCCGGTCGATCTGGTCATCGATCACTCGGTGATGGTCGACAGCTTCGGTAGCCCGCTCTCCTTCGGCCAGAACGTCGAGCTGGAATATGAGCGCAATGGCGAACGCTATGAGTTCCTGCGCTGGGGCCAGTCGGCCTTTGACAATTTCCGCGTCGTGCCCCCCGGCACCGGCATCTGCCACCAGGTGAACCTCGAATATCTGGCGCAGACCGTGTGGACCAAGGACGAGAACGGCGAAACCGTCGCCTATCCCGACACGCTGGTCGGCACCGATTCGCACACCACCATGGTCAATGGCCTGGCCGTGCTCGGCTGGGGCGTCGGCGGCATCGAGGCCGAGGCCGCCATGCTCGGCCAGCCGATCACCATGCTGATCCCCGAAGTCGTCGGCTTCAAGATGACCGGCAAGATCAATGAAGGCATCACCGCCACCGATCTGGTGCTGACCGTCACCGAAATGCTGCGCAAGAAGGGCGTGGTCGGCAAGTTCGTCGAATTCTACGGCCCGGGCCTTGATTATCTCAGCCTCGAAGATCAGGCGACCATCGCCAATATGGCTCCCGAATACGGCGCCACCTGCGGCTATTTCCCGGTCGACGCCGATACGCTGAAATACCTGACCACCTCGGGCCGCGCCGATGCGCGCGTGGCGCTTGTCGAAGCCTATTCCAAGGCGCAGGGCATGTTCCGCGACGCCAGCTCACCCGATCCGGTGTTCACCTCGACGCTCGAACTCGACCTCACCACCGTGGTGCCATCCATCTCCGGCCCCAAGCGCCCGCAGGACCGTATCGCCCTCGACAACGCCAAGCAGGCTTTCGCCGCGGCTTTGCCCAAGGAATTTGGCAAGACCGACGATCCGCGCATTGCCGTTGACGGCGCCGATTACACCATCGGCCATGGCGACGTGGTGATCGCTGCCATCACCTCCTGCACCAACACCTCCAACCCGTCCGTGCTGGTTGCTGCCGGTCTCGTCGCCCGCAAGGCCCGTGCGCTCGGCCTCGACTCCAAGCCCTGGGTCAAGACCTCGCTGGCCCCCGGTTCGCAGGTCGTCACCGACTATCTCGATAGCGCTGGCCTGTCCGAAGATCTCGACGCCATCGGCTTCAACCTCGTTGGTTATGGCTGCACCACCTGCATCGGCAATTCCGGCCCGCTGCCGGCGGAAATCTCCAAGGCCGTGCAGGAAGGCGATCTGGTCGCCGCTTCGGTGCTGTCGGGCAACCGCAATTTCGAAGGCCGCGTGAACCCGGATGTAAAGGCAAACTTCCTTGCCTCGCCGCCGCTGGTTGTGGCTTACGCCATCGCCGGCTCGATGAAGATCGACATAACCAAGGACCCGATCGGCATCTCCAAGGATGGCAATCCGGTCTATCTGCGCGATGTCTGGCCGACCAACCACGAAGTCGCCGAAATCGTGCGTCAGCACGTCACCAAGGAAATGTTCCAGGGCCGCTACTCGGACGTCTTCAAGGGCGACGAGAATTGGCAGAACATCGTCATCGAAGGTGGCGAGACCTATGGCTGGAATTCGTCCTCGACCTATGTGCAGAACCCGCCCTATTTCGAAGGCATGACGATGGAGCCCAAGCCCATCACCAATGTCGAAAAGGCCAAGGTGCTGGCGCTGTTCCTCGACTCCATCACCACCGACCACATCTCCCCGGCTGGCTCGTTCAAATCCTCGACCCCGGCCGGCAAATACCTCGAAGAGCATCAGGTCGCGCCGCGCGATTTCAACTCATATGGCGCCCGTCGCGGCAATCATGAAGTGATGATGCGCGGCACCTTCGCCAATATCCGCATCAAGAACCAGATGCTGGATGGCGTCGAGGGTGGCTACACCCGCGGCCCCGATGGCTCGCAGATGGCCATCTATGATGCAGCCATGGCCTATCAGGCCGCCGGCACGCCGCTGGTGATCTTTGCCGGCAAGGAATATGGCACCGGCTCGTCGCGTGACTGGGCCGCCAAGGGCACCAATCTGCTCGGCGTCCGCGCCGTGATTGCCCAGTCCTTCGAGCGCATCCACCGCTCCAACCTGGTCGGCATGGGCGTCATCCCGCTGCAGTTCAAGGATGGCGAGAGCTGGCAGACGCTCGGCCTCGATGGCACTGAAACCATCGATATCGACGGCGTCACCGCGATCGCGCCGCGCGCCCAGGTCAATGTTCGCATCACCCGCGCCGATGGCACGGTGCTTAATGTCGAAACCCTCTGCCGCATCGATACCGCCAACGAGCTCGACTATTACAAGCATGGCGGCATCCTGCACTACGTGCTGCGCAGCCTCGTCGCCGCTTAAGGCTTCGGCTTATTCACTTTGCAAATGGCGGCCTCCGGGCCGCCATTTTTGTTTGGCGTGATCGCCAAAGCCGCCCCATCCCCAATGTCACCCCGAACGCGATCGGCACCTCTCCCTCGAGGGGGAGGTTGGGAGGGGGTGAGAGCCTCGATGTCCGGAGCAGCAACCCCAGTTCACTCTGACGGCAGAAACTCCGCCTCTCACCCTCTTTTGACTAGCGAGCTTCGCCGCCCCCGGCTTACAACACTGCTCATGACGATCAGACCCCTTTTCGGCACCCTCCTCGGCCTTGTCGCTTTCGCTGCCCTGGCCCATCCGGCCGGCGCCGACTCCACGCGGGCGCGACCCAAGGCGGTGGTGGAATTATTCACCAGCCAGGGCTGCGCCTCCTGCCCACCCGCCGACGCGCTGCTCACCATGCTGGCGGCCAGGGATGACGTGGTGGCGCTCGCCTATCACGTTGATTATTGGGACTATGTCGGCTGGGAGGACACCTTCGGCACCGCTGCCTATTCCGACCGCCAGCGGGCCTATGCCAAGAGCTGGGGCTCGTCGCGGATCTACACCCCGCAAATGGTGGTCAATGGCGCCAAGGCGGTGGTCGGCTCGCGCCGCAGCGAGGTGCATGGTGCGCTGGACGGGGCCAGCCTGCCGCTGGCCGTCGATATCGTCCGCGAGGGCGATATGCTCAAGATTTCCATTCCGCCCAATACCAGCCTCGACGACGCGGTGGTCTGGATGGTGACCTATCTCGACCGCGCCGACGTCAAGATCGACACCGGCGACAATGCCGGCAAGGCGATGGTCTATACCCAGGTGGTGACCGGACGGCAGGTTCTGGGCATGTGGGAAGGGGCCAGTGGCGCCCATCTCAAGCTACCTTTGCCCGAAGTGTTCAACGAGGTCAGCACCGGCATCGCCGTCATCGTGCAGCAGGAACGCCAGGGCCTGCCCGGCCCGATTCTGGGCGCCGCCAGCTTCGAGCGCTGACGCGACCAAAAAAATCCCGCTCCTGGGCACAGGAGCGGGGAGATTGGTCAACTAATTGGGAGGCTGGCACCCGGGCTTCTGGGTTTGGGGGCTCGGTCGGCCCAGATGCCAGCCACTGGAGGCAATGACCCATTGATGACGCTGCATTCGGGCATCCGCAGGGACAGAATGTGACCGAATTGGGGTATTTTGAGCCTATTGCCAACTCGGGCAATTGCCGTAATCATGACGGGGTGATGACAGGGAGCTAGGGCTGGCTTGCAAAGTCCGGCAAACGACAGCAAGGCAAAGCTGGCATTGGTGCATGTGGGAGACCCACAGCCCGCGCGCGGCATTCAGCCCATCGTCGCGTTCGATCGACGCGAATTGATGCAGATTCTGTCGGTCTATGGCAGCCATGTGATCCGCGGCGAGTGGCGCGATTACGCCATGGATTTCCTCAAGGACCGGGCGCTGTTTTCCATCTATGCCCGCGTCTCCGAGCGCCCGCTCTATGTGGTCGAGAAAAACCCCAAGCTGCGCAATCGCCAGGGCCAATATCTGGTCAGCAACCAGCAAGGCCTGATCCTGCGCCGCGGCCACGACCTGGCTCAAGTCCTCCGCGTGCTTGACCCTCATCTCGTCGTGGTGGGGTGAGGCTTCGCCTCGGGCTTTTCAACGCACTCGATGTCATCCCGGCCTTGAGCCGGGACCCATCCTGAGATGGTTCAGCCGGCGTAATCTGGAGATGGGCGAGATCGGGGATGGGAGGTCGCTCCCATTGGGCAGAGGAAACCGGCAGCTGCGTCTGCAACATTGGCGTACCTGAACCAACCTGCGAAAATCCCGGCATGATGGCGAGGCGGCTGTCTCACTAACTAACTATCCATCGAGGCAGCGCCTCGCCATCATCGCTCGAAACCCGCACACAGGCGGCGCTTTGGCACGCCGCTACAGCCCCAGCTGCAAATGCTCGATATCCAGCCAGCGGTCGAATTTGAACCCCACCGCCTCATAGCGCCCCACAGGCCGAAAGCCGAATTTCTCATGCAGGCGAATGGAATTCTGCGTGCCCGCCGTGATCACCGCAATCATCTGGCGAAACCCGAATGTTCGCGACTGGGCGATCAATTCGCTCAGCAGCGCACTGCCGAGCCCCCGGCCGGTAGCGTCGGGATGCAGGTAGATCGAATCCTCGCAGGTGAAGCGATAGGCCGGGCGCGGGCGATAGGTCGAGGCATAGGCATAGCCCAGCAGCCGGCCTGCGTTCTCGGCCACGATCAGCGGATGGCCGAGGGCAACGAGATGGCCGAATTTTTCCGCCATCGCCGATTCGCTGGGCGGTTCGGTGTCGAAGGTGACCGTGGAGCTGTCCACATAATGGCGGTAGAGCGCGGTGATGGCGGGCAAATCGGCCCAGGCAAACGGGCGGAGCAGATGGTCGGACACTTGGGTGTTCCAGACAAAGAAAAGGACCGCAGCTGTTGTAAGCTGCGGTCCAATTTGTCGTCCAATAAAATCGCCGCTTGGGCGCCGATGTTACTCGCGATTGCCGAACAGGCGGAGCAGCATCATGAACAGGTTGATGAAGTCGAGATAGAGGCTCAGCGCGCCCATGATGGCGCCCTTGGCCATCACGTCGGCGCCGTGGGCCTCGTTGTAGCCTTCCTTGATCTTCTGCGTGTCATAGGCGGTGAGGCCCACAAAGATCAGCACGCCGACCGCCGAGATGGCGAATTCGAGCATGGAAGACTGCATGAAGATGTTGACCAGCGACGCGATGATCAGGCCGATCAGGCCCATCATCAGGAAGCTGCCCATCTGGGTCAGGTCACGCTTGGTGGTGTAGCCATAAAGGCTCATCGCGCCGAAGGTAGCGGCGGTGATGAAGAACACCTTGGCGATGGACGCGTCGGTATAGACCAGGAAGATCGAGCTGAGCGAGACGCCCATGATCGCGGCAAAGCCCCAGAACACGGCCTGTGCGGCCGGCACGGAGAGCTTGTTGATGCCGAAGCTGAGCACCAGCACGAAGGCCAGCGGCGCCAGCATCACAACCCACTGCAGCGGGCTGGCATAGAGCAGGGCGCCCCACTGGGTGACATATTGGCCATTGGCCAGCTGGCCGACGGCGGCGTCTGCATTGGTGGTGATAGCGGCGGTGGCGGCAAACCATGCGGCCAGGCCGGTCACGATCAGGCCAACGCCCATGTAATTGTAAACGCGCAGCATATAGCTGCGCAGCCCTTCGTCGATGGCGAGGGCCGAGCCGGCCCGCGCACCGAGGGTCTGACGGTCATATTCAGCCATAGATCGGCTCCTTGATCCCGAGTGATGCGGTCCAGCGACCGCCGGTGGGCATTGCTTGCCACTTGGACGACAATATGGATGCGGGGCCAATCGTTTACAAGTGATCTCGGATCGGTTTTCACGAATCGGCTGGCCGGTCGGAGGGGGTATGTTACGGTCCAATCCGAATCGCTTTTCTGATTTCTTGCTGCGGAGGACGCGATGCCCCGGCTGTTTACCGGTCTGGAAATCCCCACTGACATTGGTTTTGCGCTGTCGCTCAAGCGGGGCGGCCTGTCCGGCGCCCGCTGGGTCGATGCGGAAAATTATCACATTACCTTGAGGTTCATCGGCGACGTCGATTACAAGACCGCCGATGAGGTGGCCGACAGTCTCGACCGGCTGGCCAATTCGCTGCGATTTTCCGTGCGGCTGACCCAGTTGGGCAGCTTTGGCGGCGAAAAGCCGCGGGCGCTTTATGCCGGCGTCGAGCCCAGCGAGGCGCTGAGCCGGCTGCAGGCGGCGCAGGAGCGGGTGTTGCAGCGCGCCGGCCTGCCGCCCGAAGGGCGGAAGTTCACCCCGCATGTCACCTTGGCGCGGCTGCGCGGCGTCGGGCCCGAGGAGGTGGCGCGCTTCATCACCGAGGCCGGGCGCTTCGAACCGCTGAGCTTTCCGGTCGGGCGCTTCGTGCTGTATTCGAGCAAGGATTCGGTGGGCGGCGGGCCTTATGTGGTGGAACAGAGCTATCCACTGGCCGCCTGATGTTAGCCAAATCTTAACCGTGACGGCGCAAACCAAAAGCCTATTGGCCCAGCCCGTCAAAATGCCGCCGCGATTGGCCCGCACTTGATGCAAATGCGATTGAATGCGGCGGCGTTTGACACCTTGGTAACCATGTTCGGGGCAGAGTTGGCGGGCAGCTCCGTCCCTGGCAGGACCTTCGAGACAAAGGATGAATTGGCGATGACGACGAAAACCGGTGGCCTTGCACTCGGGCTCGCGGTCGGCGCGATCATGGCTCTGGCTCCAGCTGCCATGGCGCAGCAGGCCACTGAGCTTGGCACTTTCAATGCCTGGACCGCCTGGCAGGCGAATGACGCTTCGGGCGTCATCTGCTATGTGTCGGCAACCCCGCAGAAGAGCGAGCCAGCCGGCGCCAACCGCGACCCGATCCATTTCATGATCATCCACCGCAAGGGGATGGGCACCAAGAACGAGGTGCAGACCATTATCGGCTACCCGTTCAACAGCACCGCGGCCAATGCCAGCGCCGTCATCGACGGCAAGGCCTATCCGATGCTGACCGAAGGCTCGGCCGCTTGGCTGGCCTCGACGGGTGACGAAAGCGGGTTCGTGCAGGCGTTCAAGGCCGGCAGCAATCTGCTGGTCAAGGGCACCAGCCAGCGCGGCACCGCGACCACCGACACCTATTCGCTGTCGGGGGCCACGGCGGCCGTCAACGCCATCGACGCCGCTTGCAAGTGATTTTGGGTTGCCCGGCCCGGGCGATCCGCCATAAAGGGCGATGGGCTGATCTCAGCCCTTCGCCTTCTGTCGTTGTTACGAGGCCCTGATGATCAAATCCGCTGTGGGGCTCGCCCTTGTTGCCAGCCTGCTCCTGTCCACCAGCGCCAGCGCCCAGCAGGTGCGGCTGCTCGGCGAGCATCGCGCCTGGACCAGCTACGCCGCCAATGATGCGGCCGGCGCGGTGTGCTTTGCCATGACCAAGCCGGAAGCGGTGACGCCGTCGCCCGATGGCTATACCCAGGCCTATATCTACATCACCAATCGCCCGGCCGAGAACGTCGCCAACGAGTTCAACCTCGTCGCCGGCTTCCCGTTCCAGCCCGACAGCAAGGCGACCGTGGCGGTGGGCAGCAATGTGTTCAACCTGTTCACCCAGAACGATGCCGCCTGGCTCGACGATGCCGGGCAGGCCGGCAATCTGGCCAGCGCCATCCGCGCCGGCTCCAGCATGGTCGTCGAAGGCACCAGCGCCGCCGGCATCAAGATCACCCAGACCTATTCCCTCTCCGGCGCCACCGCCGCCCAGCAAGCCATCAATTCGGGCTGCTGAGCCACCCACCGCGCGTCACCCTCGGGCCTGACCCGAGGGCTCTGCACTTTTTGGCGATCCGGTATTGCGGTCCGCGCTCCCCGCATCCCTCCCTCCCACGTCCATGACTTTGCGCAATCCGCGCCATTGTGCTATTGCCCGCGCCAATCCCGCATTGTCAGACCCCTGTGTAGCCACGCCATGAGCATCGCGCTGAACCTTGACCATTCGACCGCTATCCGCCCCGCTGCGGCCAGCCGGCCGTCGCTGATCGCCCTTTCCAAGCCGCAGCTTGCCGAGGCGCTGACCGAGGCGGGCATTGCCGTCGACAAGGAAGCCCGCATGCGGGCCAGCCAGTTGTGGAATTGGCTCTATGTCAACGGCACCACCGATTTTGAGCGCATGACCAATGTCGCCAAGCCGGTGCGGCAGAAGCTGGCTGACACTTTCATTCTCGACCGCCCGGAGATCGTCACCGAGCAGGTGTCCACCGATGGCACGCGCAAATGGCTGTTCCGCTTCCGCGACCCGGCCAATCCCAATTACCCGCCGGTGGAAGTCGAAACCGTTTACATCCCCGAGCAGGATCGCGGGACGCTGTGCGTCTCGTCGCAAGTCGGCTGCACCCTGACCTGTTCGTTCTGCCACACCGGCACGCAAAAGCTGGTGCGCAACCTCACGGCTGGCGAAATCCTCGGCCAGATCCTGATGGCGCGCGAGCGGCTGGGCGATTTCCCAGGTGGCTCGCGTCCGGATGATGGGGGCCTCGTGCCCAGCGAGGGCACCCGCGCCATCACCAATATCGTGATGATGGGCATGGGCGAGCCGCTGTATAATTACGACAACGTCAAGCAGGCGCTGCTGATCGCCTCGGCCGGCGACGGCATGAGCCTCTCCAAGCGCCGCATTACGCTCTCGACCTCGGGCGTGGTGCCGTTCATCGAGCCGACCGGTCGCGAAATCGACGTCATGCTGGCGATTTCGCTGCATGCGACGAATAATGACCTGCGCGACGTGCTGGTGCCAATCAACAAGAAGTGGCCGCTCGAAGAGCTGCTGGAAGCCTGCCGCAATTATCCCGGCCTCTCCAATTCCCGCCGCATCACCTTTGAATATGTGATGCTCGACGGCATCAATGACAGCGACGCCGATGCCCGTGAACTGGTGCGGCTGCTGGCCAATATTCCGGCCAAGATCAACCTGATCCCGTTCAATCCGTGGCCGGGCGCCAATTACGGCACCTCGCCGTCGAGCCGCATCGAACGCTTCGCCGATATCGTCAACAAGGCCGGCTATGCCAGCCCGGTCCGCACCCCGCGTGGCCGCGACATCTTTGCCGCCTGCGGTCAGCTCAAGAGCGAAAGCGAACGCCTGAGCAAGAAGGACCGCGAGGCGCTGGCGGGGTAAAAATGGGCATCGCCATCAAGCGCATCACCCAAGCCGATACTGCCCTGTTCGGCAATATCGGCGTTGATGTCTTCGATGAGCCCATCCATCCTGGCCGCCTCGAGGCCTATCTCGCCCAGCCCGGCCACCTGATGGTGCTGGCGCTGGAGGACGAGCTGGTGGTCGGCCAATGCGCCGGGGTGGTGCATCACCATCCCGACAAGGTCACCGAACTTTATGTCGACGAGGTCGGCACCGCCTCCAGCCATCTGCGGCAGGGCATCGCCGCGGCGATGCTGGCAGAGCTGTTTGTCTGGGGGCGTGAGCTGGGCTGCGATGAGGCCTGGCTCGGCACCGAGCTGGATAATGTCGCGGCCAACGGCCTCTACCGCCGCTTTGATGGCGCGGCGGAGACGATGGCCTATTACGAGTTCAAACTCTGACGCCGGCCCTTGCCGCGTGCTAATATCGCCGCCTGCTCACAAGCGGAGGTTGCGATGACCCAGTCCAGGGATTTTGGCAGCATCGGCCAGCTCAGCCGCAGCGTCGCTGACATTGCCGCCGCCGAGGCGTGGTGGCGTGATGTGCTCGGTGTGCCCCACCTCTACACCTACGGCCCGCTGGCCTTTTTCGATTGCGGCGGCGTGCGGCTGATGCTGAGTGCCGAAGCCGGCCCGGCCCAGGCCAATGTGATCTATTTCCGGGTCGACGATATCGACGCGCGTTTTGCCGAGCTGACGGCGCGCGGCGTCGAATTTCAGGGCAAGCCCCACCTCATCCACCGCCACCCCGATGGCCTGGAAGAATGGATGGCGTTTTTTACCGACAATGAGGGGCGGGTCCTGGCCCTGATGAGCCAGCGCCGGCCGGCCTGACTATTTGCGGCCTTCGGCCAGCAGGATGGTCGCGGCAAAAGCGGTGAACACCGCGGCAAAACTCCAGTTCAGCGCCCGCTGCACCCAGACGCTGCGCACCAGCGTGCCGGCCAGCCATTCGGCGGCGAACACCGTCAGCACCGCCAGCGGGATCGACACCACGATGAACTCGGCGCCAAGAAAGAACAGCTTCTGCCCCGCCGCCGGATCGTGGCGATCAACGAATTGCGGCAAAAACGTCATGAAAAACAGCACGACCTTGGGATTGAGCAGGTTGATGCCGACCCCGGTCAGATAGCTCTGCGCCACGGTCGGGGTCTTGACCGCCTTCTGCGCCAGCCGCAGCCCGCCGCCCTGGGTGATCGCCTGCCAGGCCAGCCACAGCAGATACAGCGCGCCGGCAATCTTGAGCACCAGAAACGCCGTCGGCGCCGCCACGATCAGCACTGAGATGCCCAATGCCACCAGGCAGGTATGCACCAGTATCCCGGTCATCGCCCCGGCCGCCGTCGCCAGGCCATGGCTGCGGCCATAATTGATGGCGCGCGACATCTGCAGCGCCATGTCCGGGCCAGGGGTAATGGCGAGCACGATGGTGGCCAAGGCAAAGGCCAGCATGACGGAGAGATCGGGAATGAAGCCGGACATATGCTAACTCTGAGCAAAATTGTGCGGGCGAACATTGCATGGGCAAGGTTGCATGAATAGGGTGCGGCCGAATTCCGGGCGTGACCGCGCCCTCCACCACTCAATGTGTGACATCATGGCAAAAGACATCAAGAAAGTCGTGCTGGCCTATTCGGGCGGCCTCGATACCTCGATCATCCTGAAATGGCTGCAGGAAACCTATGACTGCGAAGTGGTGACCTTCACCGCCGATCTCGGTCAGGGCGAAGAGCTGGAACCGGCGCGCAAAAAGGCCGAGATGTTCGGCATCAAGGATATCCGCATCGAGGATCTGCGCGAGGAATTCGTGCGCGATTTCGTGTTCCCGATGTTCCGCGCCAACGCCCTCTATGAGGGCCTCTATCTGCTCGGCACCTCCATCGCTCGCCCGCTGATCGCCAAGCGGCTGGTGGAAATCGCGCAGGAAGTCGGCGCTGACGCCATTTCCCATGGCGCCACCGGCAAGGGCAATGATCAGGTGCGGTTCGAATTGACCGCCAATGCGCTCGATCCTTCCATTAAGGTGATCGCACCGTGGCGCGAATGGGATTTGCAGTCGCGCACCAGCCTGATCGAATATGCCGAAAAGAACCAGATTCCGATCGCCAAGGACAAGCGCGGCGAAGCCCCGTTCTCGGTCGACGCCAATCTGCTGCACACCTCTTCCGAGGGCAAAGTGCTGGAAGATCCGGGCGTCGAAGCGCCGGAATATGTCTATCAGCGCACCGTCAGCCCGGAATCGGCGCCCGATACCCCCGAGACCATCGTCATCGGCTTTGAAAAGGGCGATGCGGTTTCGATCAATGGCGAGCGCCTGTCGCCGGCCGAACTGCTGACCAAGCTCAACGAGCTGGGCGGCAAGCATGGCGTCGGTCGTCTCGACCTGGTGGAAAACCGCTTCGTCGGCATGAAGTCGCGCGGCGTTTACGAAACCCCCGGCGGCACCATCCTGCTGCAGGCGCATCGTGGCATTGAATCGATCACGCTGGATCGCGGCGCGGCCCATCTCAAGGATGAGCTGATGCCGAAATATGCCGAGCTGGTCTATAATGGCTTCTGGTATTCGCCCGAGCGCGAGATGCTGCAGGCGCTGATCGACAAGAGCCAGGAATTCGTCGCCGGCGAGGTTTCGGTCAAGCTCTACAAGGGCAGCGCTAATGTCGTGGCCCGCACCTCGCCCTATTCGCTCTATTCGGAAGATCTGGTGACCTTCGAAGAAGGCGCCGTGGCCTATGACCACAAGGACGCCGAGGGCTTCATCCGCCTCAATGGCCTGCGTCTCAAGACCTGGGCGGCCCGCAACAACAAGGCGCGCGGCTGATCTGATCTGGGCCGGGGCGTCTGTCGCCCCGGCTTCGTCACCGACCTTAATTGCTCATTAACGAGAACAATCTAGCGTTCGCTTCGACGTCGTGCGTAAGCACAATGACGAGGGGAGAATGTGCGGGTGCGAGCAGGAGACGCTGGCAGCTTGGGCGAAAAGGCCGAGGCTTTGCTGCTCGACGCTGCGCTCGAGAACATTCCCTATGGCTTTTGCGTCTGGTCGCCGCAGTTCCGCCTGTTGATGTGGAACAAGCATTATCGCGACATTTACGGCTTTTCCTCCGACGCCATCTATCGCGGCATGAGTCTCGAAGAGATCGTGCAATTGTCCATCTCGCTGGGCAATCACGGCGGCGCCGATGTGGCGGAATTCTACGAGGAATATAGCAGCCAGCTGCTGTCCAATCGCGGCGGCGCCCGCATCAAGAACGAAGAAGTGGTGCATGGCGGGCGGACCATCGAATCCGCCCATATCTATTCCGAAGCTCTGGGCTGGGTGGTGACCCATGAGGACATCACCGACGAAATCGCCCGCAGCGAGGTGATGCAGAAGCGCAAGCTCGAGCTGGAACGGCAGAACATCAGGCTCGACGCGGCGGTCAACAATATCAGCCAGGGCCTGTGCATGATGGACGCCAAGGGGCGGCTGGTGATCTGCAACGAGCCCTATGCGCGCATCTACAATCTGCCGCCCAACCTGCTGAAGGCCGGCACCCAGCTCGAAGACATTCTCAGCCATTTGTTCGATGTCGGCATGAGCGCTGGCGGCACGCGCGATGAATATATCGCCTGGCGCCGCGACGTCATTGCCCGCCGCGAATATGGCAAGAATATCCACGAGCTGAACAATCGCACCATCATGATGCAGCACCATCCGATGAAGGATGGCGGCTGGGTGTCGACCCATGAAGACATTACCGAGCAGCGCCAGAACGAGGCGCGCATTCGCCATCTGGCGCGCCATGACGCGCTGACCGACCTGCCCAACCGCATCGAATTTCTCGAACAGATGGCCAAGACCGAGGCTGGGCTCAGTCGCGGCGAGATGGCGGCGGTGCTCTATATCGATCTCGATCACTTCAAGGCGGTCAATGACACGCTGGGCCATGCGGTGGGCGATGAGGTGATCAAGCAGGCCTCGGCGCGGCTCTGGGGTACTACACGGGAAACCGACGTGCTGGCGCGGCTGGGCGGCGACGAATTTGCCCTGCTGATGCGCCCCATCGACAGTGCCGCCGATGCCGCCAAGGTGGCCGACCGCATCATCAAGGCCATCGGCACGCCGATGCTGATCAACGGCCAGCAGATCGAAATCGGCGCCAGCGTCGGCATTGCCATCGGCCCGGGCGACGGGGTCAAGACCGACACGCTGGTCAAGAATGCCGATCTGGCGCTGTATCGCGCCAAGAGCGAAGGCCGTTCGACCTATCACTTCTTTGAAACCGGCATGGATGCCGATCTGCAGCAGCGCCGCTCCATCGAGGCCGGCTTGCGCCTGGCCCTGCAGCGCGAAGAACTGCGCCTGATGTTCCAGCCGCTGCTGGGGCTGGCGGAAAACCGGGTGACCTGCGTCGAGGCGCTGCTGCGCTGGGACCATGAGGGGCGCACCATCTCGCCCACCGAATTCATCCCCATCGCCGAGGAAACCGGGCTCATCGTCGCCATTGGCGAATGGGTGCTGCGCGAGGCCTGCAAGACCGCCGCGACCTGGCCGGGCGAGATTCGCGTCGCGGTCAATCTGTCGCCGATCCAGTTCAAGAGCCGCGACCTGCTGGGGGTGGTGCGCTCGGCGCTGGCCGAGGCGCGCATTCCGGCCACCCGGCTGGAGCTGGAAATCACCGAATCCCTGCTGCTGGCCGAAAACGACACCAATCTGCGGGTGCTGCATGAGCTGCGCGCCATGGGCGTGCGCATCTCGATGGATGATTTCGGCACCGGCTATTCCTCGCTCAGCTATCTGCGCTCCTTCCCCTTCGACAAAATCAAGATCGACCGCTCCTTCATGCGCGACCTGACCAGCCGCGGCGACAGCCAGGCCATCATCCAGGCGGTGATCGGGCTGGGTAAATCGCTCGGCATGTCGACCACCGCCGAGGGCGTCGAAACCGAGGAACAGCTCGAAATGGTGCGGGCGCAGGGCGCCTCGGAGGTGCAGGGCTTCCTGTTCTCGCCGCCGCTGCCCCCGGCGGCGCTGGCCAATCTGCTGCATTCCGAAGCCGCCAAAGCCCAGACCGCCCGCAAGAAGGCCTCTTGAGGGTTCACCCACTGGCCAAATTCCCTCGCCCCTCAGGGGAGAGGGGTAGGGTGAGGGGTGCACAGGCCAGGGCGAACCGCCCAATTTCCACCTGTTCAGTGACGACTATTTCCTGCCTTGCGGCGGCCATTTAGCCGTATTGCAGGCCCCCTCTGCGTCCCCAGCGCTTGTCGATCCGCGCTTCTTGCTGTAAGAGCCGGCACGAATGCGCCAGCCTGCCCTTTTGCGGCTGGTGTTCATGTTTTCCGCATGATTTCAGCCAAGGTGCGCTCCGAACGACTTCCGGGGTCTTTTTTTGGGATCATGCCACTTCGAGGCACTGCCCCTATGTCCTTGCGCAATATCGCCATCATCGCCCACGTTGACCACGGCAAGACCACGCTGATCGACGTCCTGCTCAAGCAGTCCGGTTCGTTCCGCGAAAACGAGCGCGTCGACGAACGCGCTATGGATAGCAACGATATCGAGCGCGAACGCGGCATCACCATTCTGGCCAAAGTGACTTCCCTGCTGTGGAAGGACAACCGGATCAACATCGTCGACACCCCCGGCCACGCCGACTTCGGCGGCGAAGTCGAGCGCATCCTGTCCATGGTGGACGGCGTGGTGCTGCTGGTCGACGCGGCCGAAGGCCCGATGCCCCAGACCAAGTTCGTGCTGGGCAAGGCCCTGGCGCGCGGCCTGCGCCCGATCGTGGCCATCAACAAGATCGACAAGTCCGACGAGCGCCACATGGAAGTGCTCGAAGAAGTGTTCGACCTGTTCATCGCGCTGGACGCGACCCCCGAGCAGCTCGACTTCCCGGTGCTCTATGGCGCCGCCAAGCAGGGCTGGATGATGAATGAGCCGGACGGCCCGCGCGAGAGCCTGGGGCCGCTGCTCGACAAGGTGATGGAGCATGTGCCCGAGCCCAAGGTCGAGGAAGGCCCGTTCCAGATGCTCGTCACCACGATCGAGCGCAATCCGTTCCTCGGCCGTATCCTGACCGGCCGTATCTATTCGGGTTCGGTCAAGCCGGGCGATGCGATCCACTCCATCCATCATGATGGCAAGATCGTTGAAAAGGGCCGCGTATCCAAGGTGCTGGCCTTCCGTGGCCTCGAGCGTACCCCCATCGATCACGGCGAAGCCGGCGATATCGTCGCCATTGCCGGTCTCGAAATCACCACGGTGGCCGATACCATCGCGGTGCCGCAGATTACCCGCCCGCTCGATGCCAAGCCGATCGATCCCCCGACCCTGTCGGTCACCTTCCGCATCAATGACGGTCCGCTGGCCGGCCGCGAAGGCGACAAGGTGCAGTCCCGCGTCATCCGTGAGCGGCTGATGCGCGAAGCCGAAGGCAACGTGGCCATCCGCGTCACCCCCGGCGAAGACAATGACAGCTTCGACGTCGCCGGCCGTGGCGAATTGCAGCTGGCCGTGTTGATCGAAAACATGCGCCGCGAAGGCTTCGAGCTGACCATTGGTCGCCCCAAGGTGCTGTTCAAGGAAATCGACGGCGTCCAGATGGAGCCGATCGAAGAGGTCATCGTCGACGTTGATGATGAGCATACCGGCGCCGTCGTGCAGAAGCTGACCGAGCGCAAGGGTGAATTGACCGATATGCGTCCGTCCGGCCTCGGCCGTACCCGCATTAGCCTGCTGGTCCCCACCCGCTCGCTGATCGGCTACCAGGCCGAACTGCTCAGCGACACGCGCGGCACCGCCATCTTCAACCGCCTGTTCCACTCCTTCGTGCCGTTCAAGGGCGATCTGCCCGGCCGCCGCACCGGTGTGCTGATTTCCAACGGCACCGGCCAGTCGGTGGCTTTCGCGCTGTGGAATCTGGAAGATCGCGGCCCGATCATGATCGACGCCGGTGTCGAGATTTATGAAGGCATGATCATCGGCGAGCACTCCCGCGAGAACGACCTCGAGGTCAACGCGCTCAAGGGCAAGCAGCTCACCAATATCCGCACCACCTCCAAGGACGAGGCGGTGCGCCTGACCACGCCGAAGAAGCTGACGCTGGAGCAGTCGCTGGGCTATATCGCCGATGACGAATATGTCGAGGTGACCCCCAAGTCGATCCGCCTGCGCAAGATCTGGCTCGACCCCAATGACCGCAAGCGCGCCATGCGCTCCAAGGTCGGCTGAAGCTAAGTCGAGACTGCGGCCCCACCCCCTCCTGGCCTCCCCCATCAAGGGGGAGGTATCAGATCGAGTTTGGGGCAGGATCGCGTCACAACCACAAGGCAGCACCTCCCCCTTGATGGGGGAGGCTGGGAGGGGTGATGAGAGCCCCGATCCCCGAGGAGACACCCCCATGACCGACTGGATCATCCAGACCATTTCCGAGTGGGGCTATCTCGGCATTTTCATGGTCATGCTGGCCGAGAGCCTCTTCCCGCCCATTCCGTCCGAACTGATCATTCCCTTTGCCGGCTTTGCCGCCGCCAATGGCCAACTTGACTTCTTCGGCGTCCTCGCCACCGCCACTTTCGGCGCCGTGGTGGGCATGCTGCCGTGGTATTTTGCCGGGCGGCTGTTCGGGCTCGAGCGGGTACGCTGGCTGGCTGACCGCTTCGGCCGGCTGCTGACCCTTAACGCCGAAGAGATCGACACCGCCATCGGCGTGTTCCGCCGCTTCGGGCCGATCATCGTGCTGTTCGGTCGGCTGATGCCGATCATCCGCACGCTGATTTCCATTCCTGCCGGCCTTGCTCGCATGTCGCTGCCGGTGTTCCTGCTCGCCTCGACCGCCGGGGCGCTGCTGTGGAACACTGTGCTCACCCTGGCTGGTTATGTGCTGCATGAGCATTATGAGCTGGTGGAAGTGATCCTCGATCCGCTGAGCTATATCGTGCTCGGGCTGATCGTCGTCATCTACCTGTTCCGCGTCATCACCTGGAAGCCGAGCCGGGCGACCGAGTAGCCTGTTGCAAATTGCGAGACCTGTCGCATTCTGCCTCGCAGCTTCACCAGCAAAACGCGAATATTCATCATCGCTTAAACTCTGAGGCCCGGTTTCCGGGCCGCATCGACTTGGCACGCTTCCTGCAATGCAGGTGGTGTCCGGAAGTTTTGTATTGCGTACCGGATGTCAGTCATTGGGCCTCGTTCCGTGCGACCGGAACGGGGCCTCATGCTTTTGCGCCCGCTCTTGCCGCAAGGCGCGCCAGCCACTAGATATTCCTGACCCTTTTCAGTCGCGTTGTCGTCAGCGCGCAATCGGAGACGCCCATGCGCGCCGTGCTCGATATCATCCTTCTGATCCTCCAGCTCTACTGGTGGGTTATCCTCGCCATGATCATCATGAGCTGGCTGATCTCGTTCAACGTGATCAATACGCGCAACCAGTTCGTCGCCAGCGTCTGGCGCGTCATCAACCAGCTCACCGAGCCGGTGCTGCGCCCGATCCGCAAGATGCTGCCGAATTTCTCCGGCCTCGACCTGTCGCCGATCGTGCTGTTCATCATCCTGTTCTTCATCGAGCGGGTGATCATTTATTACATCTATCCCAACGTGTTCTGAGCCCGTTGGACACACCCAAATGCTACCGGCTCAGCCCCACAGGGCTGAGCCTTTTCATTCGCGTCACCCCCAATGCGGGACGCGACAGCATCGAAGGCGTCGAACGCCGCGGTGACGGCACTGCGGTGCTGCGCGTCCGCGTCAAGGCCGTGCCCGACAAGGGCAAAGCCAATGCGGCGGTTTCGGTATTGCTCGCCAAAGCTTTGGGCGTATCCAAATCCTCGATCACCGTCACCAGCGGCGACACCTCCCGGCTGAAGACGCTGGCGGTGGTGGGGGATGGCCCGGCGCTGGTGATCCAGCTCGAAAAACTGAGCCAGCCCACCACCCCCTCCTAGCCTCCCCCATCAAGGGGGAGGTATCACTCCACTCATGGGCACCATCTCGTCCCAACCACCGAACTGTACCTCCCCCTTGATGGGGGAGGCTAGGAGGGGGTGGGGCAACAAGCCCCGGTCGCATCGCCCCCACCAGCCCCACCCACCCGCGACAAAACAGCGCAATTTCCATTGCTTAACCAATCAATCCGGCTAATCTCGGTGTTGGAAGGGGCTCATGGAGGGCGGCCTGCGGTGGGTTGGAGGACCTGCCCAGTCTTGCGTTTGAGTCCCCGGAGGAACTCTAGAGGGACTGTTCTATGACTTTGGCACTCTGGCTGATCGTCGCGTGTGGCGCTCTGTCCATTATTTATGGGGTGGTCACCACCCAGCAATTGCTGGCCGCCGATAGTGGCAGCGCTCGCATGCAGGAAATCTCGGCAGCGGTGCGCGAAGGGGCCTCGGCCTATCTCAAGCGCCAATATACCACCATCGCCATTGTCGGCGTGGTCATCCTGATCGCCGCCTGGTTCCTGCTCGGCATCTATGCCGCCATCGGTTTCCTGATCGGCGCCGTGCTGTCGGGCGCGGCGGGCTTTATCGGCATGAATGTGTCGGTGCGCGCCAACGTGCGCGTTGCGCAGGCGGCCATCGGCTCGCTCGGCAAGGGGCTCGATCTGGCGTTCAAGTCAGGCGCGGTCACCGGCATGCTGGTGGCGGGTCTCGGCCTGCTGGGCGTCGCCCTCTATTTTATCGTGCTGACGCAGTTCCTCGGCTTCGCCTTCAATGACCGCGTGGTCATCGACTCGCTGGTCGCTTTGGGCTTCGGCGCCTCGCTGATTTCCATCTTCGCCCGTCTCGGCGGCGGCATTTTCACCAAGGGCGCCGACGTCGGCGGCGATATGGTGGGCAAGGTCGAGGCCGGCATTCCCGAAGACGATCCGCGCAATCCGGCCACCATTGCCGATAACGTGGGCGACAATGTCGGCGACTGTGCCGGCATGGCCGCCGATCTGTTCGAAACCTATGTGGTGACCATCGTCGCGACCATGGTGCTGGCCGCCATCATCCTGCCCGATGCGTTCAAGCTGATGGGCATGGTGCTGCCGCTGGCGATTGGCGGCGCCTGCGTCGTCACCTCGATTATCGGCACCTATTTCGTCAAGCTGGGCGCCGACAACAACATCATGGGCGCGCTCTACAAGGGCATCATCGCCACTGGCGTGCTGTCGCTGATCGCCTTGCTGCCGGTGTTGTGGTTCGTCTTTGGCGACCTCAATGTGGTGATCGAAGCCACCGACAAGTCGTTCACCCCGTGGAGCCTGTTCTGGTGCGGCGTGGCCGGGTTGATCATCACCGGCCTGATCATCGTCATCACCGAATATTACACCGGCACCAATCGCCGTCCGGTCAATTCCATCGCCGAAGCCTCGGTCACCGGCCATGGCACCAACGTCATCCAGGGCCTCGCCGTGTCGCTGGAATCCACCGCCCTGCCGGCGCTGGTGATCATCGCCGGCATCATCGTCACCTATAACCTCGCCGGCCTGTTCGGCATCGCCTTCGCCGTCGCCACCATGCTGGCGCTGGCCGGCATCGTGGTGGCGCTCGACGCCTTTGGTCCGGTCACCGATAACGCCGGCGGCATCGCCGAAATGGCCGGGCTCGACGCCTCGGTGCGCCACAATACCGACGCGCTCGACGCGGTGGGCAACACCACCAAGGCCGTCACCAAGGGCTATGCCATCGGTTCTGCCGGCCTCGGCGCCCTGGTGCTGTTCGCCGCCTATACCCAGGATCTGATCTACTTCGCCAATCTACCCGATGCCCCGGCCATCTTCCAGGGCATGGGCACGCTGACCTTCTCGCTGGCCGACCCCTATGTGGTGGTGGGCCTGCTGTTCGGCGGGCTGCTGCCCTTCCTGTTCAGTGGCATGAGCATGACGGCGGTGGGTCGCGCCGCGCAATCGGTGGTGGTGGAAGTCCGCCGCCAGTTCAAGGCCGATCCGGGCATCATGGCCGGCACCTCCAAGCCCGATTATGCCCGGGCCGTCGACATGCTGACCCAGGCGGCGATCAAGGAAATGATCCTGCCCAGCCTGCTCCCCGTGCTGTCGCCAATCGTGGTGTTCTTCGTGATCTACTGGATCGCGGGCCCCGCCGCCGGCTTCTCGGCCCTAGGCGCCATGCTGATGGGCGTCATCGTCACCGGCCTCTTCGTCGCCATCTCGATGACCGCCGGTGGCGGCGCCTGGGACAACGCCAAGAAGAGCTTTGAAGATGGCTTCACCGACTCAGCCGGCGTCACCCACCACAAGGGCTCTGACGCCCACAAGGCCTCGGTCACCGGCGACACCGTCGGCGACCCCTACAAGGACACGGCCGGCCCGGCCGTCAACCCGATGATCAAGATCACCAACATCGTGGCGCTCCTGCTGCTCGCCGTGCTGGCCCATTGGGGCTAACCAGACTTCGTCTGGACTGAACTGAAGGGGCCCGGGGGAAACTCCCGGGCCTCTTTTTGCCATTGGGGTTCCCCACCCACCACGCGTCACCCTCGGGCTTGACCCGAGGGCTCCACACTGCCGGTGGTAAGTTGAGCGCAACCCCCTCGGGTCAAGCCTGAGGGTGACGGGCGGATGATGAGCAGCCAGGCTTGTTGTAAGTCCCAGTTGTCGGCGAGCCCCCAAATCACCTCGCCCCTCAGGGGAGAGGTCGGCCCGAAGGGCCGGGTGAGGGGTGCCATGCAGATGCTGAACCACCAGCGCCGAGCCATGGATTGCCCGGACGAGCCGGGCAATGACGGCGGTGGATAGATTGTCGCCCTCCCCACCGTCATCACCGGGCTTGTCCCGGTGATCCATCTTCCTGCACCGCGCCGTCAGTCGACCTTCCCTCCCCCTTGAGGGGAGGGATCGAGGGTGGGGGTCGGCGGGTATTTACGCAGGAGCCGCCGCGACCCCCTCCCTGGCCCTCCCCGCAAGGGGGAGGGGACGCTGGAGCTGAGGCCAACATACAAGGCCGGGATGACATCGGGTTTGTGGGGCGCCCGGAACACCCACTTATCCATCTTATCCCCGCCCTCAAATCCTCCTGCATACTCCCCCCATCTCTCCGGGATACGGGCGGCGCTGCAGCGACCGGTGTCCGGGGCGACGGTCGGGAGGGGGGAGGTCGCGCTCCGCCCTGGGCTGTGCGGATGGGGCATTCGGGCATGAGGCTACGGTTTCATGCTGGGGCTTGCGGTCTGCCTTCCGAGAAAAACCCGACGCCCCGAGGCGGTTTCGTCTCACTATTTATACCTTACCAGAGGCGATAGCCGCCTCGGGGCTCCGCTCGTTATTGCCATCGGCGGCCAGACCTGGCCGGCCGACGCTTCGTGCTGGCCGGCGCATAATCTTGGCGTCACAGTGTCGATCAGCACCTGCCTCGTTCGTTGCACTGGCAGATGGCCGCTGACGCGGCGTCACATTCAGGAGACTGCAATGCGTAAATTGACCGCCGGCCTGTTCTATTCCGTCGATGGCGTGGCCGAGGCCCCCGATCAGTTCCAGTTCGACAGTTTCGATGCCGAGCTGGGCCAGATGCTCGGCAGCGTCATGGGGGACGTCGACACGGTGCTGATGGGCCGGGTGGGCTATGAGGAATGGGCCGGCTATTGGCCCAATGCCAGCCAGGATCAGGACTTTGCCGGCTTCATCAACAATGTGCCCAAATTCGTCGCCTCAGATACGCTCAAGCCAGACGAACTCGGCTGGAGCAATTCCACCCTGATCGAGGGCGATCTCGACGCCTTTGTGCGCGACCTCAAGAGCCAGCCGGGCGGCACCATCGCGGCGATGGGCGGCATGTCGCTGGTGAGCCAGACGCTGCTGGCCGGACTGATGGATGAGCTGACGCTGATCCTGCATCCCGTCGTTGCCGGCAAAGGACGCCGCCTGTTCGAAGACGGTACGCCGACCACGCGGCTGCAATTGCTGCGCTCGGAGCAGACCAGCAAGGGCAATGTGGTGCTGACCTATGCCAGACGCGCGGACTAGTCCGCCGCGTCCTGGGCTTCCAGCACGGTGATCACCCGGCCGAGCAGGCCCAAAAACTGCTGACGCTCGGCGGGGGTAAACTGTTCCAGCGCCAGCGCATTGATGGCGCTGACCACTCGCTCCACACTTGCCACCTGGCCCAGCGCCAGGGGTGTCAGCGTCACCAGGGCGCTGCGCCCATCGGCGGGGTCGGGTTGGCGGGTGATCAGGGCGTCGCGCTGCATGCGCTTGAGCGTGGCGGCCATGGTCGGCTGTTCGACGGCGGCGCGGCGCGCCAGTTCCTTCTGCGACAGGCTGCCGCCATCGGCCAGCGCGAACAGCACCGGCATATAGGCCGGGGCGATGCCGCTGGGGGCCAGTTGCCGCTCCAGCTCGCGGGCGAACAGACGGGCCGCCCAATTGGCCATATAGCCGGCCGAGGCCTCGCGAATCAGAACCACTTACATAGCTTGCTATCTAAATACATAGTATGCTATCTATACCTCTGGAAACTGCATCCCGCAAGGAGCCGGCATGTCGCTCAAAAGCAGCCCCACCCGCTACGGTCCTGTCGCCATCGCCATCCATTGGCTCACGGCAATCGCCATCATTTGCATGTTGGCCAGTGGGCTGAGTGCCGCCAATACCCAGGATCAGGCGCTCAAGCTCGCCCTGCTGCGTGGCCATGCGGTCACGGGTGTGGTGGTTGGCGTGCTGACGCTGCTGCGCATCGTGTGGTGGCTGGCGATTGATCGTCGCCCGCAGGACGCGCCCGGCCTGTCGCGGGGGCAGGCGGTGGCGTCCCGTGTCGTGCATTACGGGCTCTATGGGGCCATCCTGGTCATGGTGGCGAGTGGCATCGCCACCGTCGCGCTCAGCGGTGCTGGGGCGCAGCTCACCGGCGCTGCGGCATTGCCGCTGCCTGATTTTACTCTGGCGCCACCCCTGAAGGTGCATGTCCCGCTGGCCTTCGCTCTCATGGCGCTGCTGGTCGGCCATATCGGCGCGGCACTCTGGCACCAGTTCATTCAGCGCGATCGCCTGTTGGCCCGGATGGGCGTGGGTCGGTAGCGGCCAGCGTCGCAAAGACGCGCGGACTGGACTGATTGGCCAGCGCTGCGGCGATGGCGGCAACACAGTCCTCCGCCGTCATGCTGCCGGTATCGACCGTGAGGTCATATTGGCCCGGCACATGCACCGCGTCCTGCCAGCGCTGCACCGGCTCGGGTATGCCGGGGCCACTGGCATAAAACCCGTTCTGCGGATCGGCATTGCGCCGCCGCATGATTTCATCGAGCGGGCAATAGACGCCGGCAAACAGCACCTCCAGCCCGGCAAGCCGCTTGGCACAGGCCGGCAGAATGCCGAGGGGCTGCGAATAGAAGTCGTGGTGCCCGAGATCGGCCACCACATCAAAGCCCTGCCGCGCATGGGCAGCGATGGCGTCGTAGAGCGCCGCATACAGCGCCACCACCACGGGCTCGAGATCGGGCCGTTCGCCGCCCGGCCGCAAACCTATCCCCGGCTGCAAATTCTGTGGCAGCATGCGGTTCTGTGCATCGACGCCCAGATTGATCCAGCGACCGGGGAGGTTCGCCTGCATGGACGCCGCGATGGAGGATTTTCCCGAGCGCGGCGCGCCGTTGAGAATGACGATGCGGCCACTCATGGCAGGCGCATGCCGGTCAGGTTTTGCCCATTCTGGTGCAGCATCAGCGTCGGCGCCGCGCCGTTCACCGGCTCGGCAAAGGTGATCTGGGCATCGACCACCTTGAAGAAGAAGCGGTTGGCGCTTTCGGGAAAGATTTCGTAGCGCGCCTGGCCGGTGAGCTGGGCAAACAATTTTTGCTCCGCGGTGGAGATGGTGACGATGACGCCGGGGGCCAGCACATAGTCGCCGGCATAGGCGGGCAGCACGCTCGGATCGATTTCCGTCACTTGGCGCGGCGTCGGCTGTGGCCGCAGCGTCAGTGCCGGGTCGAGCAGATGAAAGCCGATATCTTCGATACCGGCGGCCGTGACCATGCTCGACAGCAGCACCACGCCATTGCCGGTCTTGGCGTCATAGCCGGCAAAGCTGCGGAAACCCGCGGTAATGCCATTATGCCAGACGATGTCGCGCTCGCCCTCAAGCAGCTTGAACCAGCCGAGCCCGATGACCTCGCCATCGCTGCCAGCCGAGCGGGTGCGCTCCAGCATGAGGGCAAAGGCGGGATCGAGCGGGGTGGAGACCGCGCCGCTGGCAGCGGCGATGAATTTGGCGAGGTCGGCAGTGCTGGTGACCAGCGCCCCCACGGGAGCAAACACATCCATGTCCCAATTGGACACGGGCTCACCCGCCGCGTCATGGCCTGTCGCCATGCCGGGGATGGTCCCCGGCGCGGTGGCCAGCCGGGTCTCGGTCATACCGAGCGGATCGAGAATTTGGCTCTGCAGCAGCGCCGCATAGGGCTGGCCGCTGACTTCGGTGATGGCCTGCGCCAGCAGGGCCGTGCCGACATTGGAATATTCGAATGCTTCGCCAATGCCGCGCGGCAGCTGATAATCGGCAATCCACGCCATCAACTCGTCGGCGCCATAGCCCGAATAGGGATTGTCGAGCCCTTTGGCCAACAGCGCCTCGGGCAGGCCGGAAAAGCCGGCGCTATGGGTCGCCAGATCAAAGGCGGTGATGGCCTTGCCGTCGCGCTCGGGGAGCTTGGTGCCGGCCGGCAGATAGTCGGTCAGCGGCGCATCGAGGTCGATCTTGCCGGCGACCACCAATTGCGCCAGCAGCAGATTGGTGAAGACCTTGGTGATCGAGCCGGCCTCGAACAGCGTGTGTTCATCGACCGGGGTGGGATCATCCGTGGCCAGCGTGCCATGCGAGACGAAGCGCGGCATGCCGTTCTCGATCACCGCCACGGCGATGGCGACATTGGCCTGATCGCGGTCGATGCGGTCGGCCAGGATCTGCGCGATGGCGGCGTCGGAAGGCATGGCGGACTGCTGCGCCGCCAGCGGCGTGGCCAGCATTGCGGTGGTGGCCAGGGCGGCGAGGGCGCGGTTCATCGGAGCCTCCGGGGGTGCAGGAACGACATAACGCCATGCACACCCCGTGGGGCAAGGATAAGGCGCCGCCTATTTCGCCTTGTTGTGCATCTCGATGGAGTCGAGGATCACCTTCTTGGCATCCTCATAGCCGCCGACATGGGAAATCTTGGCCCATTTGCCGGGCTCGAGATCCTTGTAGTGGGTGAAGAAATGCTTCACCCGCTCGACCTGGATGGCCTGCATGTCGCCGATATCCTGGATGGAATCATACATCCGGGTCAGCTTCTGCACCGGCACGGCGAGGATCTTTTCGTCCTGGCCGCCATCGTCTTCCATGAACAGCACGCCGATCGGGCGGCAGCGGACCACCGCGCCGGGCACCAGTGGGCGCGAATTCATGACGATGACGTCGAGCGGATCGCCGTCGCCGCACAGAGTGTGGGGCACGAAGCCGTAATTGCCCGGGTAACGCATCGGCGTATAGAGGAAACGGTCGACGAACAGCGCGCCCGAGGCCTTGTCGATTTCGTACTTGATCGGCTCGCCGCCCATCGGCACTTCGATGATGACATTGAGATCGTCGGGCGGGTTCTTGCCGGTGGGGATGGCGTCGATGTTCATGGCTTCAGCTCTCGTGCAGCGGGGAGGCGACAAAGTGCCTGCGTTGTGCCCAACACAGGCCGTAAACGCAAGCCGATTGCGGGTGTGCCAGCTATGCCTATCTGTCACACCCACGCGATTTGGCGGCGGGGCTTAGTCCTTGGCGGCCTTGCCGACCTGGTTGCGCAGAATGGTGCGGTCGCGGCTGGAAACGCCGATCAGCTCGGCGATGCGCCAGACCATATTGTCTTCCAGCTCGTGGTTCTTCTTGTCGGAAAACACCACCAGCCACATCATCCGCACGATCTCGATGCGGTCATCCATCGGCAGCTGGGTCAGGCCCTGGGTGAAGCGGTAGAAATCCACCGCCTCGGCATCGCGCAAGGCGGCGTCCTTGACCAGCCGGTCGACGGCGGCTTCGTCCAGCTCGTAATGCTCCTGCAGCACCGCCTTGATGGCGTTGCGCTCCGCGTCCTTCATCTGCCCATCGACAGCGGCCAGATGCACCAGCAGGGCGGCGACCGCCAGCTTGGGATCATGGGTGGACAGCGCCGTTTCCGGCTTGTTGAACAATCGGGTAATGGCCTCGAACATGGCGCAGGGCCTCCTTCGGGGTGCGAGGGGAGTGACGAAAGGCTTGTGCGCACCGGGAGGCAGGCAGTTCAGAGTTAAGCAGGCGGCGCGATTTCCTCAATGGGCGCGAGGCCCGGTCACGCGCTCTTGACCCGGCTTGATGCGGAAGCGCCACACCGGGGGCAGCGAAAGGACTCGACTCTTCGGAGATTCGGAGTCTAAATGTTCCTGTTTTGTTCACTTGCTCAGGAAGGGTTGGTGCGATGCTTTCGCCCGATCGCCAGCAGCGCCTCGCCGCGCTGCGGGACAGCATTGCCGATATCGAACGCAAGCCGGCGCTGGCCGAGGCTCGGGCGCAGGTGGCGCAACCGACGGCAGATTTCCCGCAATTTGCGGGCGGCTTGCTGCAGGAAATCTACACCGATGAACGGCGCAATGCCGGCGCGCTGCTCGGCTTCGCCCTGGGCCAGGCCCGGGGCCTGCTCACCGGGCAGCGGCTGGCGGTGATCTATCTGCAGCTGGCCGACGAGGCGCAGAAGCTGGGCCTGCCTTATGGGCCGGGACTGCTCAGCTTTGGCTTTGATCCTGACGCACTGGTGCTGGTACGGGCCGCCACGATGGGCGAGCTGCTCTGGGCCGCCGAGGAGGCGATTGCCTGCCGCGCCGTGGCGGCGGTGGTGGCCGATATTGGCGGCCATGCCAAGCTGCTCGATTTTACCGCCAGCCGGCGGCTCAGCCTGCGGGCGGCGGCCACCGGCGGCTCGATCTTCATGCTGCGCTATGGGCAGGCGCGCCAGGCCAGTGCGGCGCAGTTGCGCTGGCGCCTGTCGCCGTCTCCCAGCGCGCTGCGGCGTTGGGATGCCGGGGCGCCGGGGGCGCAGCGTTGGCGCGTCGAACTGGAAAAAGCAACGCTCCTCAAGAAGCAGACCAATTGGCTGCTGGGTTGGACGGAAAATGGATTTGCAACACTGCCTGCTCACGCCAATGCTGCCGAGCGGCTCGGCGGGGCCGCGGCGCTTTCTCGTGCTGTTCCTGCCGCATTGGCCGACCGACTATCTCAAACGGCGTGAGCCCCAGCTCAAGGGGCCGTTGGCGCTGTATGAGCGGATCAAGGGCGGGCTGCGACTGGCCGCCATCGATGCCGAAGCGGGTCGGCTGGGCCTGCATGTCGGGCAGAACCTGGCTGACGCAAGGGCCATGCTGCCGGGCCTGACGGTGCGCGAAATCGATCGTCCACTGCTCGAAGCCGGCTTTGCCGATTTTGCCGACTGGCATTCCAATGCCAGCCCGCTGGTGGCGGTGCTGGATGAGGTCAGTGGCTTTGGCGATCTGGTGCTCGATATCACCGGGGTGGCGCATTTGTTCGGCGGCGAGCGGCCCATGCTGCGCCTGCTGCTGAGCCGGCTGCGCGAACTCGGCTATAGTGTCGCCGGCGCCATCGCCCCCACCATTGGCGCGGCCTGGGGCGTCAGCCATTTCGCCCGCAGCCAGGTGGTCGAAAGCGCCGATATGGAGGCCATTATCGAGGCGCTGCCGGTGCAGGCGCTGCGGCTGACCCAAGCGCAGATTGCCGGCCTCACCCAGATGGGGCTCAAACAGATCGGCCAATTGCGCGGCCGGGACCGCAAGGCGCTGCAGGCGCGCTTCGGGATGTCGCTACTGGTGCGACTCGATCAGGCCTTTGGCGGGCTCGAAGAACGGATGACACCGCGTCTGCCGCCGGCCGAGCGCTATGCCGAGCGGCGGTTCGCCGAGCCGATCGGGCTGATGGATGATGTGTTGATGACCACTCATGATCTGGCCATCCAGCTCGGGGTTCGGCTCGAAGCCGAAGGGCAGGGGGCGCAGGCATTTCACCTGTTCCTCTATCGTGTCGACCACAAGGTGATGACGCTATCGGTCAATTCGGCGCGGCTGACCCGCGACCCCGAACATATCAGCAAGCTGTTCAGCCATCGCTCGGAACGGCTCGAGGGCGCCTATGATGCCGGCTTCGGCATCGACATGATCAGGCTGGCGGCCAGTTCGCTGGCGCCGCTCGATGCGGTGCAGCTGGGGGCCTTTTCCCATCAGGGCGTGGCCGAGGATCTCGACCAGCTCAATGACCGGATGAGCAGCCGGCTCGGGCCGCTGGCAGTGTTGCGCACGCAAATGGTGGCCAGCCACATTCCCGAGCGGGCGGCGCGGCTGGTGCCGGCGCTGGCGAGCGGCGCCCTGCCACCACGCGCCGCGGCCTGGCCGCTGCCTGAGCGGCCGCTGCGGCTGTTGCCGGTGCCCGAGCGGGTCAATATCAATGCCGAAGTGCCCGACGGGCTGCCGGCCTCGATGCTGTGGCGCGGCGACAGCTACAAGATCGAACGCGCCTCGGGCCCCGAGCGGCTGGGCGCGGAATGGTGGCGCAGCGGCCAGCGCCTGCAATTGGTGCCCCCCGCGCCGCCGGAAAAGGGGGAGCCGACGCCCTATGTCCCCAAGCTGGACCTGTTCGATCCCGATGGCGTGACGCGCGATTATTACGCCGTTGAAGACGCCGCCGGCCGCCGCTTCTGGATCTACCGTCACGGCTTCCACCGGCCGGACGAGCCAGCGGTCTGGTATCTGCACGGATTTTTCGCATGAGCCAGGTGGTTCCGCTCACCCTGCCGGTGACGGCGCGGCGCCGACCGCCAGCGCCGGTCGCGCCTTATGCCGAACTGGTGTCGACGACCAATTTCTCCTTTCTGCGCAGTGGTTCGCACCCCGAAGAACTGGTGGCAGCGGCCATGGCGTTGGGGCTGAGCGCGTTTGGTGTCACCGACCGCAACAGTTTCGCCGGCGTGGTGCGGGGCTATGTGACGGCCCGGGACAACAAGGAGATCAGGCCCGATTTCCGTTACCTCGTCGGCGTGCGGCTGTGCTTTGCCGACGGCACACCGGACATCATCGCCTATCCTAGCAGCCGGGTAGCCTATGGGCGGCTGTGCAAACTGCTGACCATCGGCAATCAGCGCGGGGAGAAGGGTAGCCCAAAACTGTTCTTCAAGGATCTTTTTGGTTCCAATGACCCAGCCTCGGAAACCGAGCAGGGGCCGTCGGAAAATTATTCGCAAGGCCAGCTGTTCATCCTCATGCCCGATGAAAGCGACTGGGGGCTGACCGAAAAAACACTCGATCAGCTGAGCCGGCAAGTGCCCGGCCAGGTCTGGGTGGTCGGTACTCCTCGCTTCGATGGCAATGACCGTGCGCGTCTCAACCGTATCAATGCCTTGGCCCAGCGGCACGGGGCATGGATGCTCGCCAGCAATGATGTGCTTTATCACGAGCCCGACCGGCGCATTGTCGCCGATGTGGTCACCTGTATCCGCGAGCATGTGTCGCTGGAAGCTGCGGGTTTTCTGCTCGGCGCGAATGCCGAGCGGCATTTGAACCCCCCGCGCGAAATGGTCCGGCTATTTGCTGGATTTCCGGAGG
The DNA here is from genome assembly GCF_054489345.1 of Devosia sp. A369. Lineage (NCBI taxonomy): Bacteria > Pseudomonadati > Pseudomonadota > Alphaproteobacteria > Hyphomicrobiales > Devosiaceae > Devosia > Devosia sp. A369. The sequence goes on from NZ_JBTMWV010000009.1 coordinate 154,040, forward strand.
CCATTGCAGAGACACAGCGGTTTATCGAGCGGATCGAATTCTCTCTCGAGCAGCTCGAATATAATTATCCCGAGGAAACCGTTGGCAATGGCGAAACGGCGCAACAGACCTTGGAGCGTCTCACCTGGGCCGGCGCTGCCAAGCGGTTTGCCGGCGGCGTACCCGACGATATTGCCGACAATATCCGGACCGAACTCCAACTGATCGATGAAAAGTTCTACGCGGCCTATTTCCTGACCGTGCATGACATCGTCCATTATGCCCGTTACGAGAAGGGCATCCTATGCCAGGGCCGCGGCTCGGCGGCCAATTCCACGGTCTGCTATTGCCTCGAAATCACTGAGGTCAATCCGCGCAAGGCCAATCTGGTTTTCAGCCGCTTCATCTCGACCGAGCGCGACGAACCACCCGATATCGACGTCGATTTCGAGCACGAGCGGCGCGAGGAGGTGATGCAGTATATCTACCAGAAATATGGTGGTCGGCGCACGGGCCTGACCGCCAACGTCATTTCATACCGATCCAAGAGCGCCATTCGCGAAACGGCCAAGGTGTTCGGAATTTCCGACGACACGATCAGCGCTTTCAATCAGCTGCATTGGGGCTGGGGCTCCAGCCTCAACCTGAAAAATGTTGCGGCCATCGGCCTCAATCCAGACGATCCGGTGCTGGCGCAGATGTTCGAAGTGGTGAAGGTGCTGCGCGGTTTTCCGCGTCACCTCAGCCAGCATGTGGGTGGCTTCGTCATCACGCGGGATTCACTGGAAAGCCTGGTGCCGATCAGCAAAACGGCAATGGATAGCCGCACCATCATCGAGTGGAACAAGGACGACATCGACGCGCTTAAAATCCTCAAGGTCGATATCCTGGCTCTGGGCATGCTGACCTGTCTCCGGCGCGCCTTCGATCTCATGGAAACGCATTATGAGCGCGAGGTAACGCTCGCCGAGCTGCAGAATGAAGAGTTCGATGAACCAGAGCGGGCCCGGCCGGTCTATGAAATGACCCACCGGGCCGACACGATCGGGGTGTTCCAGATCGAAAGCCGGGCCCAGATGTCGATGTTGCCACGGCTGAAGCCCGTTGAATTTTATGATCTCGTCATCGAAGTCGCCATCGTTCGCCCCGGCCCCATCCAGGGCGGCATGGTGCATCCCTATTTGAAGCGTCGACAGGACAAGAGCTGGAAAGCGGACCCCGACGATCCGCTGGATATGGTGCTCGAAAGAACGCTGGGCATCCCCCTGTTTCAGGAGCAGGCCATGCAAATGGCGATCAAGGGTGCGGGGTTTACCCCTGGCGAGGCCGACCAGTTGCGCCGGGCCATGGCCGCTTGGCGACGGACTGGGAAGATCAGCATCTTCAAGGATAAATTCATCAACGGGATGCTGAACAATCCTGGGCGGCATTATGAGCGCGAATTTGCCGAGCGCTGCTTTTCCCAAATCGAAGGCTTCGCCGAATATGGCTTTCCCGAAAGCCACGCGGCTTCGTTCGCGCTGCTGGTTTACGCCTCGTGCTGGCTCAAATGCCACTATCCCGATGTGTTTGCTTGCGCGCTGCTCAATTCGCAGCCCATGGGGTTTTATGCGCCCAGCCAGCTCGTGCGGGACGCGAGCGAGCATGGCGTCGAGATCAGGCCTCCCGATATCAATCTTTCGACCTTCGATTGCATGCTGGAAGCTGACGGCTGGGAAACTGCCGAGCATGTCTGGCCCCGCCATGCCGAGATGAAACAGCACATCAAAACCACCAAGGCGCTCAGGCTCGGGCTGCGCAGCGTCGAGGGGCTGGCCGAAAAGGACATCACCGCCCTTGTCGAGACGCGTGGCGATGCGGGCTATGAGTCCATACGTGATCTCTGGCTGCGGACAGGCATGCCGATCGCCAGTCTTGAAAAGCTGGCCAAGGCCGATGCCTTTGCTTCATTGAAGCTCAATCGACGAGAGGCGCTCTGGGCTGTCAAAGGCCTGATCGGCACGCATGGCGCCGAGACATTACCGCTATTTTCTGCTGCCGGATTGCCGCCGGCCCTGATGACAGACGAGGCCGGAAACCTGCCACTGATGCAGCCGGGCGAGGAGGTCATCCACGACTATGCGACGCTGTCACTCTCGCTCAAGGGGCATCCAGTCCAGTTCCTCCGTCCGCTGTTGCAGGTGCGCGGCACCACGCGGGCGGTCAATCTCGGTACGGTGACGCCAGGACATCGCATCGAGGTGGCAGGGTTGGTGTTGGTGCGGCAACGGCCCGGCACGGCGAGCGGGGTGATCTTCGCCACTCTCGAAGACGAGACCGGGGTGGCCAATATCGTGGTCTGGCCGAGCCTGTTTGAAAACGACCGCATCCGCAAAACCCTGCTGTCGAGCCGTATGCTGGCGGTGCGCGGACAGCTGCAGCGCGAGGGGCTGGTGATCCATATCATTGCCGAGGACATGGAAGATCTGACGCCGCATTTGCTAGATCTGTCGCATGGCAAGGATATCGGTGATGTCGTGGTGGCGCGGGCCGACGAAGGTAAGTCGGGGCCGCCGGATGGGGCGAGTCGGGACCGCAATGCCACTCGAGAAATCGACATCGCCCGCCGCCGGGCCTATGCCGCGCTGCCGGGCGGGCGCAACTTTCACTGACGCTGTGGTTGAAGCGGTTACGCCAGAATCTTGTCGATGGCCTTGGCCAGGGCGATATCCTTGGCGCTGAGGCCGCCGGCGTCGTGGGTGGAGAGGCGAATGGTCACGCTGTTGTAGCTGTTGGACCAGTCCGGGTGATGCCCGGCTTTTTCGGCGGCCAGCGCCACCCGGCCCATGAAGCCGAAGGCTTCGGAAAAATCCTTGAATTTGAAGGCGCGCTCGATGGCCAGCGCCGCCTCGTCATAAATCCAGCCCTTGAGGTCCCGCAGGGCCTCTTCCCGTTGCTTGCTGCTCAGCGTCTCGACCATGCTGTCACCTGTCTCCAAAACTGGGTCTGCCAGCTGCCAGACTAGCCGGGCAAAGCGACGCTACCATGGCGGGCATTAACGCCATGGCAAGCAGTTTGGTCGCAGCGTGCGGAGGACATGGCCGAGTGCAGCGCGGTAAATTTTGAGGCCGCTCGCCCGCCCCATCAACCTCCACCCATCCAAGGACCCGCGCGTGATCTGGACGAGATGTTTCGCCGCTCCGATCCTGGCCTGTGGGCTGGCAGTTCCGACCGTTACCGCCGCCGATCTCGTAGTCTATCACAATTGGGCCGCGCCGGCCGAACTGGCGGCGCTGAATGTGCTGCGCGATGTGCTCGAAACCCGGGGCCATGGCTGGGTGCCGCTGTCGATACCCCATGATGCCAGTGGCGATATCGATGTGGTGGAGCTGATCGCGGCCGGGGCGACGCCCAATGTCTTCCTGCAATTGCAGCCCGATATCTACCGCGCACTCGATGCCGACGGACGACTGCTGCATCTGGGTGCGCAATTTGCCGCGAGCGGCGTGCTGGCGCAATTGCCGCAAGTGGTGCGCGACGCCATTACCATCGATGGCGCCATCGTCAAGACGCCCGCCACCATTCATGCCGACGCGATGATCTATTATAATCGCGCCGTCGCTCTGGCGGCGGGGGTCGATCCGGCAGGCTGGACGTCGCTCGAGGCGATGTGGGCCGATTTTGCCGCCATCCGTGCCGCCGGCTTCCAGCCGCTGGCGCTGGGCGCCCAACCCTGGCAGGTCGGCTATCTTACCCATGCGCTGGTGGCGAGCCTGGGCGCGGCGGGCGTTTATGCCGGGCTCTATGGCCAAACCATTGATCCGGCGGTGTTTGACGATGCCAGTCTGCTGGCGGTGTTTGCCTGGTTGCGGCGCTTCCAGCAGGAAGCCGACGCTGATGCGGTCAACCGCGACTGGAACATGGCCACCAGCCAGGTCATCCAGGGCCAGGCCCTGCTGCAATTGCAGGGCGACTGGATGAAGGGCGAGTGGCACGCCGCCAGCAAGAGTGAAACCGATGATTATGGCTGCCTGTTCGTGCCCGGTGCTGCGCATCTGCCGGTCACCGTCGACAGCTGGGGCCTGCTCGGCGGCATGGCGCCGGAGATCGAAGCCGCCGAACGGGATTTCGCCGCTGCGGTGGTCGAGGTGGCTACCCAGACCCGTTTTGCCGCCGCCAAGGGCTCGACGCCGGTGCGGCTCGATGCCCATGGCGATATCGATGCCTGTTCGCAACTGGTGCTGGGGGCGCTGGATCGGGATGATTTCGCCCTGCCGACGCCGCATCTGACCGCCTCGCCCTCCTGGGTGGCAGCGGTCTGGGCGGTGGCCAATAGCTTCTGGAACACCCCGACCATGGCACCCGCCATGGCCGTAGCGGCGCTCAAATTGGCCTACGCCGATCGGTAGCCGGTTAAGCTGTTATTCACCTTTCCGCTCGGAAAATCGCTGCCAAATCGGCGTCCGGAGCGGTCTGGCAAGGCGATATTAATCCCTGAAGCGCTTTGATCCGTGGGAATAAGGGGAATTGGGTGTTTACCTCGGCGCGAAACACAATGCCGGCGCTCGACTACGTGTCGATCATCCGATCGGTCTATGGTGACCGGCGTGCGATGCTGGCTGGCGCCTTTGCCAGCGCGTTGACGGCTGCGCTGACGGCCTATCGGTCCCAGTCGATACCGCTTTATCTCATCGCCCTCGCCTTCATCATCATCGGTCTGCTGCGCTATTTCAACATGCGGGCCTTCTGGCGCGCGGCGATCGACAATGACGATGCCGAAGCCGCCGCACAGTGGGAAAACCGGGCGCTGACCAGTGGTACGGCGCTGGGGCTGGTCTATGGCTTCTGGTGCCTGTTCGCCATGCTGCTGGTCGACGACCCCTTCGCCGAACTGGCCAGCGTATCGCTGTCGATCGCGGCCATGGTGGGGGTCTGCGCCCGCAATTTCGGTCTCGACCGGCTGGTGACGCTGCAGATGCTCTGCGTCATCGTGCCGATGGCGGTTGGCTTTTTCCTGCATGGCGACATTTTTCATCCGGTGCTGGCGGCGTTGCTGATCGTCATGCTGGCCAGCTTTCGCAAGCTGGCCGGAGACATTCGCTCCATCCTGCTCAGCGCGGTGCATGGCCGGGTCGAGGCGTCGCGGCTGGCCAGCGAGCTGGATATGGCCATAACCACGCTGGAGCATGGTCTGTGCATGCTCGATGAGCGTGGCGTGATCTCGGTGGCCAATGAACGCGCGGTGCGGCTGTTCAGCCTGCTCGGCCTGCCTGACCTGATCGGGCAGCGGGTCGCCGAAGTGCTGGAAAATCTTGGGGCCAGCGGCGTGCTGCCGCGCACCGCCGTCGACCGGCTGCTGGATGTGATCGCCCGGCATGTCTCGGGCAAGGTGCTGCTCTGTCTGCCGGCGGGGCGCTATTACGAAGTGTCGGTCAGCGCCCGCCATCAGGCCACCGTGCTGCTGTTCGAAGATATCAGCGAGCGCATTGCCTCCGAAGAGCGCATCAATTTCATGGCGCGACATGATGCGCTGACGGCGCTGCCCAACCGCCCCTATTTCGGCGAACTGGCCAGTGAGGACATGGAGGCAAGGCGCTTTGCCGGGGCTCTGCCGCGCCTCGTGTCGCTGATGATTGTCGACGTCGATGATTTCAAGCATGTCAACGACACGTTCGGCCATCTCGTGGGCGATGAATTGCTGTTGCAGGTGGCGCATCGCCTGCGCCAGACATTGCCGGCCGAAGCCGTGCTGGCGCGGCTGGGTGGCGACGAATTCGTCGTCTATCGCGGCGCGGTGGGCGATGCCGCCCAGGCGCAGCGCGATGCCGATGCCATGCTCGCCGCCTTCGCCGCGCCGTTCAAGCTTGAGGGGCTGACGTTGACGGTCAAGGTCAGTGTCGGGTTGGCCACCAGTGCCAATGTCAGTGAGCAGCTCGACGATCTGATGACCAAGGCCGATCTGGCGCTATATGCGGCCAAGGGCGACGGCAAGGCCCGCAGCCAGATTTTCCATGCCCAGATGGATATCGACTATCATTACCGCCAGCGGCTCAAGAGCGATCTGCGCGAGGCGCTGCAGAATGGTGACCTGACTTTGGTGTTCCAGCCCCTGCTCGATATTGCCACCCGCAAGGTGGTGACCTGCGAGGCGCTGGCACGCTGGGATCATGCCGAGCTGGGCCTGATTCCGCCCTCGACCTTCATTCCTCTGGCCGAAGAGATGGGCCTGATTTCCGAGATCACCGCCTGGGTGATCCTGCGGGCGGCGGCGCAATGCAGCCAGTGGCCGGGCGATGTGGGCGTGGCGGTCAATATCTCGGCGCGTGATTTCCGGGGCAATGATCTGGGGGGGCTGGTCGATCAGGCCCTGGCCAGTTCCGGTCTCGATCCCAAGCGGTTTGAAGTCGAGGTCACCGAAACGGCGGTCATCGAGGAATACGAGATTGCCCATCGCGTGCTCAGCGAGCTGGCCGGCAAGGGCATTGCCATCGCGCTGGACGATTTTGGCACCGGCTATTCCTCGCTGAGCTATCTCAACGCGCTGCCCTTCACCAAGCTCAAGATCGACCGCTCCTTCGTGGCCGATATCGCCAGCAATCCACGGGCTTTGCGGCTCTTGGCCAATGTGGCCCGGCTGGGGCGCGATCTCGATCTGACGGTGATCGCCGAAGGCGTCGAGACCGAGGCCCAGCTCAACGCCATGCTGGAGCAGACCGAGATCCAGCAGGTGCAGGGTTATTTCTTTAGCCGGCCACTGCCGGAGCGCGATATCGGCGAATTGATCGGTCGGCTTAATGCCCGGTCGGTGGTGCGATCAAACCGTCGGCATGGTTAATCACCGTTAACGCTTTGTAAACCATAATCAATTGTCGATCTATCCGCCTCTGGTCGGCGGGTAGCGTCATTTTTCCCCATGCCGTTATGGCTAACGAAAGGTTAATGTCCCGGCGCCACTACGGGGATAATGGGGACATTGGTGATGAGTGCGGCAACGCAAGCAAGCGGCGCGACCTCGCGCTTCGCGCTGACCCTGATCGATTTGCTGGATCGCGTGCAGTATCGCCGCGTCTCGATCGATGAGCAGCTCGATCCGGTGTATCGGCTGCGCTACGAGGCCTATCGGCGCGAAGAGTTCATCCCGATCAATTCCGAACAGATCACCCGCGACGCCTATGACGACGCGGGCAATTGCTATTGTTTCGGGGTCTATATCGACGACAAGCTGGTCAGTTCCATCCGCCTGCACATCGCCACGGCCGAGGACCCGACCTCGCCCAGTCGACGGATCTGGCCCGATGTGCTGGGCGCGATCATCGATTCTGGCGGCAGCTATGTCGATCCCAGCCGCTTCACCGCCGATCATGATGCCTCGCTGGCCTATCCGGCGCTGCCCTATCTGACATTGCGCATGGCGGTAATGGCCTGCGAGCATTTCGACACCACCTACTGCATCTCCTCGGTGCGCCCCGAACATGGTCCGTTCTACAAGCGGGTGTTCGGGCTCGAGCAGATGGCGGGCATCGGCTATTGGGGCGAACTGACCTTCCCGGTCTGCCTGTTCGGCGCCAAGGTGCCGGTGATCTACGACCGCATCATGGACCGGTTTCCGTTTTTCATGTCGACGGCCGAAGAACGCCAGGTGCTGTTTGGCCCCGCCGGCCACGCGCTCTCCGCCATCACGCCCACCGCCCGCCAGGCCCATCGCCTGCGCCTGGTCGGGGCTACGGAAACCGCGTAGCGGATCAACGAGGGGGCCGGCCCAACGCCGGTTCTGATCGGACAGTTGAATAAGTGTCGGGGACGGGCCCGCTTCACTCCGGAACCTATGGGCTGAACCAGGGGGACTACATGTCGCGCCACCCTCCTGTTATGTGACTGTATGAACACCCTTTACACCCTGACGGCCACGGCTAACGACCGACAGGAGATCAAAAAAAAGCCGGTTCATTGCCATCGCTGGCGCCGTCAATAATGACGACGCGGCCAAAGCGTTTGTGGCAGCCCATTCCGATCCCACGGCCAATCACAATTGCTGGGCGTGGCGGGTCGGGCAAAGCTACCGCTTCAATGATGACGGCGAGCCCAGTGGCACCGCCGGCAAGCCTATTTTGCAGGCTATTGATGGGCAGGCGCTGGATCGCGTCGCCGTCGTGGTCACGCGCTGGTTCGGTGGCGTGCTGCTCGGTAGCGGTGGGCTCATCCGCGCCTATGGCGGCACCGCCGCCTTGTGCCTGCGCAACGCCGACAAGGCGCCACTCATCGATACCATACCGGCCATGGTGACGTGCCTGTTTGGCGACCTGGCGCTGTTGCAGGCGCGGCTTGGTGCGTTGCCCGGCGTGCAGATGCAGGGCACGACATTCAACGACAGTGGCGCCGAATGGGCGCTTGCCGTGCCACGCAGCGATGCGGACGCGGTGGCACGGCTGGTGACCGATCTGACGAGCGGGCGGGCACTGCTGCGCTTCGAGGAATGAAGGCGTTTCGTCGCGGCCAAGCGCGACCGTGTCGTTGGCCTTGAGCGGCACCAGCCCCTACACTCGACAATTGAAGCAGGAGCCGCTCCCGTATGGAAATTTCTATCGTTGATATCTGCCCAACCCCGGTCGATGGCGATCAGTCGCAGGCCTTTGCCAATGCGGTTGATCTGGCGCAGCGCGCTGAAGCGCTTGGCTTCAAGCGCTATTGGGTGGCTGAGCATCACGGGTCGGCCTCTACGGCGTCACAGGCGCCGGAGGTTTTGATTGCGCATCTGGCGGCGCAGACCAGCACAATTCGCATTGGTTCGGGTGCGGTGCTGCTGAACCATTACAGCCCGCTCAAGGTCGCGGAGCAGTTCAGGACGCTGCACGCGCTGTATCCGGGGCGGATCGATCTGGGCATCGGTCGGGCCTTTGCCGGTCCGGTGGCCGATGTGGCGTTGATGCGGCACCGCGATGGTAAGCGGGTGGACGACTATGCCGAGCAGGTATTCGAGCTGCTGTCGTGGATCAACAACGCCATGCCGGCCGACCATCCCTTTGCCAAGGTGGCCATTGCCCCCGATGTGCCGGGTGCACCGGAGCCGCTATTGCTAGGCTCCAGCCAGTCCAGCCCGCTGTTGGCGGCGCAGCTCGGTCTGGCCTATGTGTTTGCTGGCTTCATTTCGCCGGATGGCGCGGCATCGGCCATCCGCAACTATCGACAGGGCTTCCAGTCCTCGGCGCTGGTGGGCCTCAAACAGCCGCACACCATGCTGGCCATCCATGTGGTGTGCGCCGATACCACTGCAGAAGCCGAGCGCCAGGCCATGCCGGTGCGGCACATGTATGCGCAATTGTCGGAAGGCAAATTTGCCGAGCGTCTTACCACCCCCGATCAGGCGATTGCCCATTTCGGCGGCGTCATTCGCGCTGAAGACGATGCCTGGCCCCGCTTTGTCATTGGCGATCCGGCGCGCGTTGCGTCTATGATCGGGCGCATGATTGAGGAAACCCAGCCGGACGAGCTGATGATTCAGGACCTGATCACCGACCATCACGCCCGCCGCCGCTCGCATGAGCTGCTGGCCGGTATTTTCGCTGGCCGGTGATGAATTGAGGAGTACAGCCATGATTACTGACGTGGATCGCCGGCATTTGCAGCGTTGTGTCGAGCTGGCCGCACAGGCGCTGACAACGGGCGATGAACCCTTTGGCTCGGTGCTGGTGTCGTCCGATGGGGAAGTGCTGTTCGAGGACCACAATCATGTGGCCGGCGGCGACCACACCCAGCACCCCGAATTCGCCATCGCGCGCTGGGCGGCCAACAATATGGCGCCGGCAGAGCGGGCCAGGGCCACGGTTTACACCTCGGGCGAACACTGCCCGATGTGTGCCGCCGCGCATGGCTGGGTCGGCCTTGGCCGCATCGTCTATGCCAGCTCCTGCCACCAGCTGGGGGAGTGGTTAGCCGAACTCAATGTACCGGCGTCGCCGGTGCGGGCGCTGTCGATCAGTGAAATCATCAACAACGCGCAAGTCGTCGGACCGGTCGAGGAATTTGCCGAGCAGGTTCGGCAGCTGCACATCGCGTTCCACGCCAACGCCAGGTCCGGTGGCTAGCCCGGACAGCAGCTTAAGCGATCGGCTGTGGATCCTCGCCTTCGTCCTCCTCGTCATCTTCGAAGCACTGCCAGAAGAAGGCGTTGAGCTGCTCGTCGGCAGCCGCCTGCGCCGCCTGCAGCCTGATCAGTTCGGCCTTCTTCAGCGCGTATTTCTGGCGATCAGCAGCGGAGAGGTGCTTTGCGGTCGTGTCGTGACGGCGAAAATCGGTGGACATGTTGTTCCAGTCAAATGGCGGTCAACCATGGTTCGGCGCTGTGGCTGGGGCTGCGACCAATCTCGCCCCGGCCCAATAATATCGTGCCGATTTGAATGGAGGAAACTGGTGCCGCTTAGGTGACTCGAACACCTGACCCCATCATTACGAATGATGTGCTCTACCAACTGAGCTAAAGCGGCAACGGGTGGCCTTTTACGTTGGGTTGGCGGCCGGTGCAAGAGGCAACGGGAGTTCCACAGGCAATTGCGGCAATGTGGGCGCGCTGGCACGGCCGGTGACCGTCATCGGCACCTTCCATTCGAAGGCGTCCAGCCGCCCGGTGACCGGCGAGATCGGCTCCCATTCGTCGCTGACCAGCCCATCGGCGGTCCAGGCCGGGTCGCGCGGCGCGCGGACGGCGCGGGCCAGCCATTCGCGGGCCTTGCCCTGGTCGCCGCTCTGGCCTTCTTCGATTTCGGCCATCAGGCTGGCGACACCCTGGGTGGCGTCGGAGCCGGCAAAGGGCTCCAGCGCCAGGCGGGCCCGGGGCCAGTCATAGGCGTCGATGGCGGCGCGGGCCAGGGCCATGCCAGCGGCGCGGCTGGGCGGCGGGCTCTCGATGATTTCGCCGAGGCGCTTCAGCCGTTCCACCGCCGAGGCGCCGGGCTGGGCATGGGCATAGAGCGCGGCGATGTCGGGATGGCCGGTGGCGCGCCAGATGCGGCGCAGCAGGCTCATCGCCTTGCGCGTCTCGCCGCGATTGATGTGGATGCGCGCTGCGATCAGCGCCGCCGGCACAAAATCCGGCAACAGCTTGAGGGCGGTGAGCGCGTGGTCGAGGCCGGCCAGCGGGGCGCTGGTTTCGGCCTCGCGGGCGCGGGCGGTTTCGATCACGGCCTGGCGGCGGCGCTTGCGGGCGCGGTCCTCGCGGCTGCTGGCCTGTTCGACATTGACCATGGCGACGGCTTCGGCCCACTGGCCGCGCTGCGCCAGATCGTTGAAGACGGCATCGGCGGCCCAGCCGCTTTGCGGCGCCAGCGCCAAGGCTTTCCGGGCAAAGGTCAGCGCTGCTTCGGGGCGGTGCTGGGCGCGGGCCTGGTCATAGAGGCCGGTCAGCGCCGCGACAGCAGTTTTTTCATTGGCGATCAGCGCACGATAATGCTCGCGGGCAGCGGGCATATCGCCCAGCGCCAGATCGGCGCGGGCTTCGAGCAGGCGGGCAGCGGCATTGCTGGGCAGGCGAGCCTGCGCGTCGCGGGCCAGAGCGCGGGCGCGGCTGGGGTCGCCGGCCTGCAGCGCCACAATGGCGTCGGACAGCGCCTCGACGCCCTGTTCATGACGGCGCTGGCGATTGCGGCGGGCCATATGGCGCGGCGCGGCGAGGATGCGGCGGATGATGGCCCAGAGGAAGATGACGACAATCGCCACCACGAGGAACATGACGATGGCCGCGCCGAGCCGGGGCTGCATGCGATAACCGCCGGCTTCCAGCGTCAGCGTGCCGGGCAGGGCGATCAGCCAGGCCGCAATGGCGGCGACGACCAGACTGCCAACGATCCAGGAGGCGAGACGGATCATGGTTTGACCTCGCCGGAAAGCGCGTTGGCGCGCACAGCGTCGAGGAAGCGCGCCGCTTCGGCCTGGCTGGTGACCAGCGCCGGCACATCTTCGGCGGCGGCCAGCATTGGCGCGGGCAGAGTGGCTAGCAGGCTTTCGGCGCTCAAAAAGTCGCGGCGGGCAATGGCGCCTTCAAGCCGTGACATCACTGCTTCGGGCGAATCACCGTCGATCTCGCCGGTGGGGCGCAGGGCGATGGCCGAACGGAACCAGTCGAGCGCGCCATCCTGCCATTGGGCGTCGGGATTGGCGCGGCGGCCGGCCAGCATGGCGGGCAGCACGTTGGCGAAGCGGCTGGCAATCACGTCGGGGCGGGCGAGGCCGGTGGTGGCCGCGTTGGCCAGCGCCGTGGGAATGGCGGCCGACGGCAGCGCAGCGCGCAGGGCAGCGAGTTCGCTGGCATAGGGGCGGCCGGTGGCAAAGGCGGTGTCGAGGCCCGACAGAATCAGCGGCAATTGCAGCACTGCGCCAATATCGCTGGGCTGTTCGGCCAGTGTCGCGGTGGTCGCCGTCATGGTGGTGTCGAGACTGCGCAGCCCGGCTTCGGCGGTGCCGAGGCGGGCGGCGACTTCATCAAGCCGTGTGGTCAGCGCGATCAGTTCGGCCCGCAAGCCATCCACGGCGCCGGTATCGGCGGTGGGGGCGGGCGCGGTGGACAGCCGGTCGATGCGGGCGGCCAAAGCGGCAATATCGGTTTCAACGCCGCTGAGATCGGCGGGTTCGCCGGTGGCGGTGGCTGGCGCTGCCGGTTCGGCACTTTCCAGCGCGCCGAGGCGCTGGTTGAGCGTCGCCAACTCGGCCTGGGTGGTCTGGGTCACTGTCTCCAACTCGGGAATGGCGCTGGCGAACTGGGCGAGGCGCGGATCGGCGGGGGCAGGGGCCGCCGGCGGCGTCGGCCACAGGCCAAACCAGGCCAGCCCATAAGCCGCCGCGAGGCCAAGCACGCCACCGGCCACGGCGGCGCCAAGGGCAAAGCGCGATGGTGTGACCACGGGCGGCGCGACAGCTGGCTTGGGGCTGGGCGCCGGGTCCTTGTCGGGCGCAGGCTTGCTCGCGGACGGGCCAGCGCTGGCTTCGCGCGCCTTGAGGTCGAGCACCGGCGGCTTTACCGGGCCGGTTGGCTTGGAATCAGTGCCCTTTGGGTCCGCCATGGCTTGTCCTCATTCGTGGAGGCCGATCATGGCCCAGTTTGCTCGCGGGCAAAAGCCAGTGCGAGCGCCAACATGGCGTCTTCGTCGGGCCGGTCGGCCAGGCTGATGCGGCTGAAGCGGGCGTCGAGCAGGGGCCCGGCGACGGCTTCAGACATGCACAGAACGGCCAGATTGCGCCGCCGTTCCCGCGAGATCGACGCGGCCAGTTCGGCAAAGATCTGCGCCGAGCGGCGCGAATAGGCCAGCACGGCGGTGATCTCGTCGCCCAATTGCGCCAGAATGGTCTCGGGCAGGGCGTCGATCGCCACCATTTCATAGACTTTGGCGGTGACCACCATGATGCCGAGCGGGGCCAGCGCCTTGGCCAGATCGGCGCTCTGATGCTTGCCGGCGGGGTAAAAGATCGGCCCGGGCAGGCGGGCAATGCGCATGGCATTGACCAGATCCTGAAACGCCCCGGCGGCGCTGCTGACCCGGACGAAACCGGCGACAGAGGCCTCGCGCGCCGTGTGATCGCCCACAGCGAAGACCGGCAGATGGGCAAAGCGCTCGACCATGTTGCGTTCTGCCAGTGAGCGCACCGCATTGGCGCTGGTCAGCACCACGGCGGTAAAACCATCCGGCGGCGGCAGGCTGGAATCGAGCGTCTGGCGCGTCATCACCGGCGCGGCGACGGCCTCAATGCCGAGCGCCGCCAGCCGGTCCAGCGTCGATTGGCCATCCGGTTCCGGCCGTGTCACCAGCATCCGGCTCATTGGCGCGCCCACTGGGCCAGCCAATCGGTGCCGGCCTGCGCCAGCAGATCGGCGCCGACCTGACGGCCAACCGCCAGCGGGTCACCGCCGCTGGCGCCGCTCTCAAAGGCAGTTTGGCCGTCGAGGCTGAGAATCTGGCCGCGCAGCGTCACCGTGTCGCCGTCGAGCCGGCTCAGCGCCCCCACCGGGGTGCGGCAGGAGCCGTCCAAGACTTCGAGCATGGCGCGTTCGGCGGCGATCATGGTGTGGGTTGGCGCGTGGTCCAGCGCCGCGATCAGTTTTGCCATGCGGGAATCGTCGCTGCGCACCGCGAGGCCAATTGCCCCTTGCGCCGGCGCGGGCAAAAACACTTCGGGGTCGAGCAAGGCAGTGGCGCGGTGGCCCTCGCCCAGCCGGTTCAGCCCGGCCATGGCCAGCAGCGTCGCATCGGCCACACCGTCGAGCAGCTTTTGCAGCCGCGTACCGACATTGCCGCGGAATGCCACGATTTCGAGATCCGGCCGCACCCGGCGCACCTGGGCGGCGCGGCGAATCGAGGAGGTGCCGAATTTAGCGCGCTCGGCCAGATGGTCGAGGCTTTGCACCTTCACTGACAGGAAAGCGTCGCGCACGTCTTCGCGCTCGAGGAAGGCCGCCAGCGTAATGCCGTCGGGCAGGCGCGTGGCCACGTCCTTGCTGGAATGCACGCCGATATCGACGCGGCCGGACAGCATGGCCTCGTCGATTTCCTTGGTGAACAGGCCCTTGCCGCCGATTTCTTCGAGGCTGGCATTGCTGGCCTGGCTGCGGTCGCCGCCGGTGGAAATCACCTCGATGGCGATGTCGTCTTCGGGCACGCCGTTGGCTTCGCTCAACAGGCGCCGCACCAGCCGCGCCTGGGCCAGTGCCAGCGGACTACCGCGCGTTCCGATCCGGGCGAAGGGGGCTGACGATTGCAATGTCTTTGCTTCCTATAGTAGGCAGGGCCGTCGTTGAATTTCGCCGCTATCGCGAAACCCGGCACAAGCTTTTCTGCATTCTGCTCCAGAGGGAGTAACCAGTTCGTCGTGACCGGGCAAGCGCCAGCCATAATCCTTGGTATCGAGACCAGCTGCGATGAAACCGCGGCCGCCATTGTGCGGCGCGACGCAGCCGGCCAGGGCACGATTGTGTCCAATGTGGTGCGAACCCAGCTCGATGAACATGCGGCATTCGGCGGCGTGGTGCCCGAACTGGCGGCGCGCGCCCATGTCACCTATCTCGATCACATCATCGCCCAGGCCTGCCGCGAGGCCGGCATAAGGCTGGACGAGGTCGATGCCATCGCCGCCACCGCTGGTCCGGGGCTGATCGGCGGCGTGCTGGTCGGGCTCACCACGGCCAAGGCTTTGGCCGCCGCGTTGGACAAGCCGATCATCGCGGTCAATCATCTGGAAGCCCATGCGCTGACGGCGCGGCTGACCGATGGCGTGCAATTCCCTTATCTGATGCTGCTGGTGTCGGGCGGCCACAGCCAATTCGTGCTGGTGCGCGGCGTCGGCGATTATCAGCGCTGGGGCACCACCATCGATGATGCGCTGGGCGAAGCCTTCGACAAGGTGGCCAAGCTGCTCAGCCTCGGCCCGCCCGGCGGACCGGCGGTGGAGCAGCTCGCCAAGTCCGGCGATCCGAAACGCTTCAAATTTCCGCGACCGCTGCTGCGCGAGGCGCGGCTGGATTTTTCCTTCTCCGGGCTCAAGACCGCGGTGCGGCTACAGGCCGAAGCGCTGGCGCCGCTGAGCAATCAGGATGTTGCCGATATTGCCGCCAGCTTTCAGGCGGCAGTGGCCGAAGTGGTCGCGGTGCGGGCCGGGCAGGCGCTGGAGCGGTTCAAGGCCGAATTGCCCGATGCTGCGCCGCAACTGGTGGTGGCCGGCGGCGTTGCAGCTAATCGCACCATCGCGGCTTCGCTCGAATCCGTCTGCGCCAAGGCCGGTGCCACGCTGATCGTGCCGCCGATTGCGCTGTGCACCGATAATGGCGCCATGGTCGCCTGGGCTGGGGCGGAACGTTTCGCGCTGGGCGTCGAAAATACCCTCGATTTCACCGCGCGGCCGCGCTGGCCGCTCGATCTCGACGATATGAGGATTAGCCCCGATGCAGCTTGAAACTGTCAGCGTCATCGGTGGCGGCGCTTGGGGTACTGCTTTGGCACAAGCGGCGGCGATGGCCGGCCGCCAGGTGTCGCTGGTGGCGCGGGACGCGGCACAGGTCGCCGAAATCAATAGCCAGCATACCAACACCCGCTATCTCGGTGCCCAGCAGCTGCATCCCGCCATCACCGCCGCGACCAGCGCCGGCCCCGCCGATTTCATCATTCTCGCCGTGCCGGCGCAATCGAGCCGGGCCGCTCTGGCGGCGCTCGATCCGGCGTTGCTGGCCGGCCGGCCGGTGATCCTCTCGGCCAAGGGGCTGGAGACCGGCACGCTGGACCGGCAGAGCGAAATCCTCATCGATATGGCGCCCAGTGCCATCCCCTATGTGCTGTCCGGTCCCAGCTTTGCCGTCGATGTCGCGGCGGGTCGGCCCACGGCGGTGACGCTGGCCGGGGACGATGCCGAAGCCACCTCAATGCTGGCGGCGGCTTTGGCCGGCCCCAGTTTCCGCCCCTATGCCGCCGATGACCGTATCGGCGTCGAAATCGCCGGGGCGCTGAAAAATGTCTATGCGCTGGCCTGCGGCGCCGTCGATGGCGCCGGGCTCGGCGCGTCGGCCCGTTCGGCGCTGATTGCCCGCGCCTATGCCGAAATGGCCCGCATGGTGTCGGCCATGGGCGGCTCGGCGACAACGCTCACCGGGCTGGCCGGGCTGGGCGACCTGACGCTGACCTGCACTTCGGAGCAGTCGCGCAATTATCAGTTCGGCATGGCGCTGGGGCGTGGCGAGAGCGTCGAGGCGATCCTGGCGGGCGGCGCCAAGCTGGCCGAGGGTGTCGCTACCGCGCCGGTGGCCGAAGCACTCGCCAAAAGCCTCGATGTCGATACTCCGCTGGTGCAGGCGGTCAATGCCGTGCTCAGCCGCAAGGCCAATATCGCCACCATTGTTGCGGGGCTAATGTCCCGCCCACTCAAACGAGAGGATTGAACCCCATGTTGTTCGCCATGATCGCCAAGGACGCACCCGGAACTGCCGACAAGCGGCTGGCCGTGCGCCCGGTGCATTTGCAGCATCTGGAAGGGCTGGGCCAGCAGCTGCGGCTGGCCGGCGCGCTGCTCGACGCCACCGGCACGCCGGAGGGTTCGCTGATGGTGGTGGAAGCCGAGACGATCGAAGCGGCAACGGCGATTTTCCACGCCGATCCGTTCGTGTCCGAGGGCATTTTCGGCAACATCGAGATCAAGCCCTGGCGCATCGCCTTCGATCACATGTCACCCAAGGCCTAGTGTCATGGCTTATTGGCTGATGAAATCGGAGCCTGACGTGTTCTCCTTCGAGGACATGCAGGCCAAGACGGCGCGCGGCGAACCCGAAGCCTGGCATGGGGTGCGCAATTATGCGGCGCGCAACAATATGCGGGCCATGGCGCTGGGCGATCTGGCGTTTTTCTACCACTCCAATATCGGCAAGGAGATTGTCGGCATCATCCGCGTGGTGGGGCTGTCGCATCCTGACGACACCGCCGAGCTCAACGCCAAGGGCGAAGTGGTGTGGGACTGCGTCGATGTCGAAGCGGTCAAGCCGCTGCCCAAGCCTGTAACGCTGGCCACGGTCAAGGCCACGCCCGAATTGTCCGAGCTGGAACTGGTCAAGCTTTCGCGCTTGTCGGTGTCCAAGGTCGGCCAGGCCGAATGGGAGCTGATTTGCAAGATGGGCGGGCTCTGAGCCCGTCTATTTGGCTGCTTCCGATCCCCTCTGAGCGGCGCTAACCTGCTCCACGCGCAAAAGCGCGCTTGGGGAGTTCAATCATGTCGCATTTCGCCGTCAACTGGCTGGCCGTCGTGCTGGCCACAGTCGTGAGCTGGGGCGCCGGCGCCGGCTGGTATATGCTGTTTTCCAAGCAATGGCTGGCCGCGATCGGCAAGAAGCCGGAAGACATCAACCGGGCCGATTACACGCCCTATATCTGGTCGGTGGTGTGCCTGGCGGTGATGGCCTATTTCATCGCCCTGCTGACGCCGGCGCTGCTCGGCTCGCTCAGCGTCACCAATGGGCTGATCGTCGGCGCCCATATGTGGCTGGGCTTTGTGCTGACATCCATGGTGCTCAACCACCGCTATGCCGGCTCGCCCTGGTCGCGCACCGTCATCGATGGCGGCTATCTGCTGGTCGTGCTGCTGCTCGATGGCGCCATCATCGGCGTGTTTGGCTAGGCCACTACGTTTCAACATACTCGGTGTCATCCCGGCTCAAGGCCGGGGTGACGCGGTGGTTGGGGCAGACCCGGAGCCTCAGCTCTCCACCACGATCGGCGGCACATGCTTGGGCTCGGCCTCGGGGGCATATTTGTTCAGCAGGCTGACCTGGCTGATGGAGAAAATCACCGTCAGCGGCATCACGCCCCAGACCTTGAACGCCACCCAGATATCGGTCGAAAAATTGCGCCACAGCACTTCGTTGATGATGGCCAGCACCACGAAGAACAGGCCCCAATTCAGCGTCAGCTTGCTCCAGCCCTCGGGGCGGAGCTTATAGACGTCGCCAAACACATATTTCAGCAGGGAGTGGCCGAACACCAGCCCGCCCAGCAGCACCGCCGCGAACAGGCCATTGGTGATGGTCGGCTTGATCTTGATGAAAGTGTCGTCCTGCAGCCACAGCGTCAGCCCGCCAAACACCAGCACCACGACGCCGGTGACCAGTGGCATGACGGCAATCTTCTTGAGCAGCAGCCAGGTCAGCACCAGCGACACCACCATGGCGCCCATGAACCAGGCGGTGGCGGTGAAAATATCGGCGCGGGCATTGGCGATGAAGAAGATCACCAGTGGACCGAGCTCAAGCCCCATCTTGATGAGCTGGGGACGCAATTCGTCCCAGTTGAGCTCGGGTTCGGCTTTGTCGGTCATGGCAATGGTCTCTAAACGGCATCAAAGGGCAATGTGAGCGCTGAGGCTCGCCCATGCAAGGGCGGGATAGGCCTCAAGCATGGTCAGATTGGGGCTATTCCCGCCCGGCAATCGCCTGTGCGAACTCGCTGGCGGTAAAGGGTTCGAGATCGCCGACGCCTTCGCCGACGCCGATGAAATGCACCGGCAGGCCGAATTTCTGCGCAATCGCCACCAGAATGCCGCCGCGTGCCGTGCCATCCAGCTTGGTCATTACCAGCCCGGTCACCCCGGCGCGCTTGCCGAAAATCTCCACCTGCCGCAGCGCATTCTGCCCGGTGGTGGCGTCGAGCGTCAGCAGCGTCGCGTGCGGCGCAGTCGGGTCGACCTTCTTGATGACGCGGATGATCTTTTCCAGCTCGTTCATCAACTCGTCGCGGTTCTGCAACCGCCCGGCGGTGTCGATGATCAGCACATCGCGGCCTTCGGCACGGGCCTGGGTCACCGCGTCAAAGGCCAGGCCCGAAGCGTCGGAGCCGGCCGGGCGGGTGATCACCGGCGCATTGGTGCGCTGGCCCCAGACCTGGAGCTGTTCAATCGCCGCGGCGCGAAACGTGTCGCCCGCCGCCAGCATCACCGATTTGCCCTCGGCGGTAAATTTCTGCGCCAGCTTGCCGATGGTGGTGGTCTTGCCCGAGCCATTGACCCCGATCATCAGGATGATGAAGGGCTTTTGCGCCGGGTCGATTTCCAGCGGCCGGGCCACCGGCCCAAGCACTTTTTCCACTTCGGCGGCCAGCACGGCGCGCACATCCTCGCCCGACACATCCTTGTCAAAGCGGTCGCGGCGCAGGGTTTCGGTAATGGCGGTGGCCGTCTCGATGCCGAGGTCGGCCTGGATCAGCACGTCTTCCAGCTCGTCGAGCGTCGCCGCATCCAGCTTGCGTTTGGTGAACACCGAGGTGATCGAGCCGGTCAGCTGATCCGACGAGCGCTTGAGACCACCGGCCAACCGGGCAAACCAGCCCTGACGCGGGGCCTCTTCGGCGATCGTCACCGGAGCGAGCGGCGCGACCGGGGCAGGGGCGGCCACCAGTTGGTCTTCCACCTCCTCGACATAGTCGGGCGTGGTTTCGGGTGGACCGGGTGGCGGCACGACTTCCGGTTCCGGTTCGGGGGTAGGCGCTGGCTCTGGAATCGGCTCAGGCGTCGGCGCCACCGGCCCCGGGGCTGGCACTGGCGGCGGCACGGCCTCGGGCAGCGCTTCCGGCGGCGCGGGCGGTTGCACCGGCGTCTCGCCGCCAAACAGGCGCTTGAAAAATCCCGGCTTCTTGTCGGTCATAAATGTGCCTTCAATTCCAAACCATGCGAGCGTGTCTCTATCACGCCGCCGCAACTCTTTGTGTTTCACCCACCAGCCCGTCGGCGTGAACCCCGGTGACCAGCACATCCAGCAAATCGCCCGGCTGGGTGCCCGTCATCTTGACCGGCACGAATTGCGCGGTGCGGCCCAGCCCGTTGCGCTCCATCAACACATGCTCGACGCGGCCGACCCGGCTAGCGCAGAGCTTGGCAAATTGCCGATCACCCGCCGCCCGCAGCAGGGTGGCGCGCTTGCGGGCAATTTTGCCGCTCACCTGCGGCATGCGCGCCGCCGGCGTGCCTTGGCGCGGCGAATAGGGAAAGACATGCAGGTAGGTCAGTTCCGCCTCGCTGACGATGGCCAGCGTATTGGCGAACATGGCGTCATCCTCGGTGGGGAAGCCGGCAATGATATCGGCGCCGAACACCATGTCGGGGCGCAAAGCGCGCAGCTTGCCGACAATGGAAAGCGCATCGTCGCGGCTATGGCGGCGCTTCATCCGCTTGAGGATCATGTCATCGCCCGATTGCAGCGACAGATGCAGATGCGGCATCAGCCGCTGCTCGCTCGCCACCACGTCATACAGCGCAGCGTCGGCCTCGATGGAGTCGATGGAAGAAATGCGCAGCCGGGGCAGGTCGGGTACATGGCGCAGAATGGCCTGGGCCAGCTTTCCCAGGGTCGGCGCGCCCGGCAGGTCGGGACCATAGGAGGTGATATCGACCCCGGTCAGCACCACTTCGCGATAGCCATTGCCGACCAGCTTCTTGATCTGTTCGACCACCATGCCCATCGGCACCGAGCGCGACGGGCCACGGCCAAACGGGATGATGCAGAAGGTGCAGCGGTGGTCGCAGCCATTTTGCACCTGCACGAAAGCGCGGGTGTGCCCATCCATGCCCTCGATCAGATGGCCGGCGGTTTCCCGCACGCTCATGATGTCGTTGACCTGCACCTTGTCATTGAGGGGCAAGCCAAACACCAGCGGGGTGTAGCTTTCGGCCTGCATCTTGTCGTTATTGCCGATCACCAGATCGACTTCTGCCATGTCACCAAAGCTGCGGGCTTCGGTCTGGGCGGCGCAGCCGGTGACGATGATGCGGGCGTCGGGATGGTCGCGGCGGGCCTTGCGCACCGCCTGCCTGGCCTGGCGGACCGCCTCGGCGGTCACCGCGCAGGTGTTGAAGATGATGGCATTATCGAGCCCGGCCTTTTCGGCCTCGCGCTTCATAACCTCGGCTTCATAGGCGTTGAGCCGGCAGCCGAATGTCACGGTTTCGACAGCCATCAGGCCGCGACCTCGTTGCGCGCCCACAGCCCCGAGGCCGGGTCGAGCGTGCCGGTCCATTCCAGCTCGGCCGGGCCGGTCAGCACCACATGGTCGTCATCGCGCCACTCAACGACGAGATCGCCGCCGGGCAGGGTGACGGTCGCCTTGCGGGCGGAGCGGCGGGTGCGGGCGCCATTGACCACGGCGGCGCAGGCAGCGGTGCCGCAGGCTTCGGTCAGGCCGGCGCCGCGCTCCCAGGTGCGCAGGACGATCTTGTCCGGCGCGATCACCTGGGCCAGCGAAATATTGGCGCGCTCGGGAAAGATCGGGTGGTTTTCCAGCATCGGCCCGAAGCGGTCGAGCGCATAGTTCCACACATCGTCATGCACCCAGAAGGTGGCATGCGGATTGCCCATCGAGGCAACCGAAGGCGAATGCAGCACCGGCGCATCGATCGGCCCGATCTGCAGCTCGATCTTGCGGGTATCGGCAAATTCCTCGGCCAGCGGAATGTTGTACCAGGCGAATTTCGGCGTACCCATATCGACGGTGATCTGGCCGTCAGCCAGCTCTTCGCCAAACAGGATGCCGGCGATGGTCTGGAAGGTGAAATGCTTCTGCTCGCCCGCTGCGGCAAGGAATTGGGTGACGCAGCGCATGCCATTGCCGCAGGCCTGGGCGCTGCTGCCGTCCGAATTGATGATGTCGACATAGGCCACGGTGCCGGGCATGCGCGGATCATGGATGGCCATGATCTGATCGAACTTCGTGCCCTCGGCGGCATTGATGGCGATGGCGGCTGCGGGCGTGATCCGGTCAGCGCGGCCGCGCATGTCGGCCACGATAATCTGGTTGCCCAGCCCGTTCATCTTGAGAAACGGCGCGCCGCTCACTGGTCGCCTCGTCCGCGAGTGTTGGAATTGACCACTATATGGCGGATGTAGCCCAAAATTGCCAGTGCGGCCGTTGGCATGGTTCCGCAGTCCCGTCGGCAGCGGCGCGCCGGAAAAATACGCAGGAAAAAACCTTTGAATTGTTTAGATTTGCGGGGGTTTCCGGCTTCATGGCGCTTTAACCAGGCGACCAGCTTGGCCGCGCCAAAGGCCCGATTGTGCGCTAGCCTCCTGACAGAGGTTGAGGATCATCCCTCGCTGCCACCGTTTTCGGAGCCCAGCCCATGAACATGACCATGCTGACTGACCAGATCATCACGGACTGGCAGCCTCATTTTCCCTCGCTGTTCGGCAATCATTCGCTGGCGCTGAGCCACAACCTGGCCAGCTCGCCGCTGTTCACCGATGCGGCGCTGGCGCAGTTGATCGACAACACGCCGCGCGAGGCCTACCACGTCAATTATTCGCAGAAGACGCCGGGCAATCCGCCCAAGCGCCGCGAAGGCGAGATCAAGGGCCTCTCCGGCCAGCAGGTCATCGACGTCATCAAGACCGGCAATATCTGGGTCAATCTCACCGCCCCGGCCAAGACCGATCCAGCCTATGGCGCGCTGCTCGATAGTTTCTACAGCGAATTCGAGGAACGGGTTCCCGGCTTCAAGAGCTACAAGCGCAACCTGACCATCCTGATTTCCTCGCCCAATGTGTCGGTAAAATATCACTCCGACGTGCCGGGGCAGAGCCTGTGGCAGGTGCGCGGCACCAAGAAGCTCTATGTCTATCCGCCGTCCAAGCCGTTCATCAGCCAGCCGGCGCTGGAAAAGCTGATCCTGGGCCAGCTGCGCGAAACCGACATGCCCTATGAGCCCTGGTATGACGACTATGCCGAGACCCATGTGCTCGACGCCGGCAAGATGATCCACTGGCCCCTCAACGGGCCACATCGCGTGGTCAATGAGGGGATGCTCAACGTCTCCTTCACCACCGAGCACTGGACCGACGAGCTGCGCAAGCACTACGCCGTCAACTATGCCAATGGCATTCTGCGCGCCAGGACCGGCAAGCAGAACCTGTCGCAACAGGTGACGGGGCTGAGCTATTATTCCAAGCTGGCGCTGGCCGGGCTGGTGAAATTCACCCCGCTCAATCCGCAGAAGCAGAAAATCTACAAGGTCGACTTCCAGGTCGATCCGAGCGCCCCCGAAGGCGTGCGCGACATTGAAGGCTATTCCTTCAGCAAATGAGCGCGCTTACGGCCCTTCCCTGGAGCGAAGAGCGACGGCGTCCCGACGCCGTCGATCGCGTTTCCGCGCCGGGTCATGGGCTGCACATCGAATTGGTGCAAACCCGCGAGGCGTTCGACGCCATCGCCCAACAATGGGCAGCATTGGAACTCCAGGTGGCCGGCGCCGTGCTGTTTCAGGGCAGCGGCTGGGCTCGTGCAATCTTCGATTTCGAGGCAGCGCGGGGCAATGCGGCCTTCGATCCGGTGGTGGTGACGCTCAGCGAGGGGCAGCGGCTGGTGGCGGTGCTGCCGCTCGAGCGCATCCGCACGCCGATGCGCATTGTGCTGGCGCCGCTCGGCCATGCCTTCAGCCAATATTCGGACGTGCTGATCGCTGACGGGCTCAACCCGCAAGAGACGCTGGCGCGGCTGCTGCGCGCCGCCATCAAGGCTGCCCCCTGCGATGCGGTGAGTTTCCTCAAGGTGCGCAGCGATAGTCAGCTGGCCCGGGCCATGCCGGAAAATCACCTGGTCACCGGCGCCGCCCAGGGCGCGCCCTATGTGGCGCTCAGCGACTTTGCCGATTACGACGCCTATTTCCAGACCATCAAGCCCAAGACGCGCAAGAATATGCGCAATGAGCGTAACCGGCTGGAGCGCGACGGCGCGCTGACCCACCATGTCGCGGCCAATGCAGGCGAGACGCTGGGCGTGGTCGAGCGGACCCTGTCCGGTCGCGCCAATCGCCTGCGCGAGCAGGGGCTGAGTTCGCGGGCCTTCAGCAATAATGCCTTCACCGAATTCTGCACCGGCCTGCCCGAGCGGCCCGATCTGACGCTATTGGCGATGTCGCTGCAGCATCGGGGCGAAAAGCTGGCCGAGCAGTGGGGCTTTGTGCACCAGCAGCGCTATTATGCCTTCGTCGCCAGCCGCGATTTCGGCCATTCCGAGGACAGTCCGGGCAAATTGCATCTGGGTGAAGTCATCCATGCATGCGCTGATCGCGGCCTGGTCGGGGCCGATCTGATGGTGCCGGTGATGCCCTACAAGCTGACCTGGGCCACCGAGGTGATCAGCGTGACCGACTATGCCCTGCCGGTCACCCCGCGCGGCGTGCTGGTGCTCAATATCTGGGACAAGCGACTGCGACCGGCGCTCAAATCCGCCATGCTCGGCATGCCCCGCTGGCTGCGCAGCCTGCTGCTGCGCGTCGCCGGGCGGAATTTGTAGGGCCAGCCACCCGCTTTTGCCGTTTTTCTTGACTCCCGCCCCGCCTTCCCCTACACCGCACGCCATTCATCAGGCGTAAGCTCCTGACCAGCCGACCGGGACCCCCTAGGGTATAAACCGATCCCGGAGGCCAACATCCGCCAGCGCGTTGCGCCCGCGGGTGGGTTTGGCGTTTGCGTGGATGGATACCATATGGCTCACTGGACGAGCGAAGCGAGGACCCCGCCAATGATTTGGCGCCCCCGCGGAGGGCCAGCGAAGCCGCCAGCGCGGATTTAGCGCGTCGGTGGCGAAGCGGTGCGGCCCGTGAGCGAAAGGGAAATTAAATATGTTCGAGAGCCTTTCCGACCGGCTTGGCAAAATCTTTGATGGCATCCGCGGTCGCGGCGCGCTCAGTGCAGCCGACGTCGATGCCGCCATGCGCGAGATTCGCCGCGCGCTGATCGAGGCCGACGTCTCCCTCGAGGTCGTTCGCGCCTTCGTCGAACAGGTGCGTGAGCGCGCCGTCGGCGCCGAGGTCACCCGTTCGGTGACGCCGGGCCAGCAAGTGGTCAAGATCGTCCATGACGAGCTGATCGCCGTGCTCGGCTCGGATAGCGTGCCGATCGATCTCAATGCCAAGGCCCCCGTCACCCTGCTGATGGTCGGCCTGCAAGGCTCGGGCAAGACCACTACCACGGCCAAGATCGCCAAGCGGCTGAGCGAGCGGAACAAGAAGAAAGTCCTGCTCGCCTCGCTCGATACCCGCCGTCCGGCTGCCATGGAGCAGCTGCGCGTGCTGGGTGAACAGGTCGGCGTCGATACGCTGCCCATCGTCGCATCCGAAACCCCGGTGCAGATCGCCCGCCGCGCCGAGCGCGAAGGCCGTCTCGGCGGCTATGACGTGCTGATCCTCGACACCGCCGGCCGCACCCATATTGACGACGAGCTGATGGCCGAAACGGTCGCCATCAAGGACATCGCCAACCCGCATGAAATCCTCCTGGTCGTTGATGCGTTGACCGGCCAGGACGCCATCAATGTGGCGCGCTCCTTCGATGGCCGCCTCGATATCACCGGCATCGTGCTGACCCGCGTCGACGGCGATGGCCGTGGTGGCGCGGCTCTGTCGATGCGTGCTGCCACCGGCAAGCCGATCAAGCTGATCGGCGTCGGCGAAAAAATGGATGCGCTGGAGGATTTCCATCCGTCGCGTATCGCCGACCGTATTCTGGGCATGGGCGACATTGTCTCGCTGGTCGAAAAGGCCGCCGAACACGTCTCGGCCGAAGACGCCCAGAAGATGGCCAAGAAGCTCAAAAAGGGCTCCTTCGACCTCGACGACCTGCGCGGCCAGCTGTTGCAGATGAAGAAGATGGGCGGCATGGGCGGGCTGATGTCCATGATGCCGGGCGTTGGCCAGATGAAAAAAGCCATGGCTAATTCCAACATCGACGAGAAGGTGTTCGATCGGCAGATCGCCATCATCAATTCGATGACCAAGAAAGAGCGGGCCGCGCCCGACCTGCTCAATGCCAGCCGCCGCAAGCGCATCGCCGCCGGCGCGGGTGTGGAAGTCAGCGAAATCAACAAGCTGGCCAAGCAGCACCGTCAGATGGCGGACATGATGAAGAAAGTGTCCAAGGGCGGCATGGGCGCCCTGGGTGGCATGTTCGGCGGCAAGATGGGTTCGATGATGGGCGGCATGCCCGACATCTCCAAGATGGACCCGGCCCAGCTCGAGCAGATGGCGCGTCAGGCCGGCATCGACCCCAACCAGCTCAAGGGCCTGCCCGGCGCCCAGCCGCAACTGGCCGAAAAACTGCCGACCGATGTCGGCGCTTTGTTCAAATCCGCCGGATCGGGTCTGCCCGGTCTGGGCAGCGCTCCCCGTTTCCCCGGCCTTCCCGGCCTGGGCAAGAAGAAATAGTCGTTCAACCAAACTCAACTCAAGGATACCAAAATGGCCCTCAAGCTCCGTCTCGCCCGTGGTGGCACCAAGAAGCGCCCATTCTACCACATCGTCGTCTCCGATGCCCGTTCGCCCCGCGATGGCCGCTTCATCGAGAAGCTGGGCACCTTCAATCCGCTGCTGGCCAAGGACAATGAAGGCCGCATCGTGCTGAACACCGAGCGCGCCAAGCATTGGCTCGGCGTTGGCGCTCAGCCGACCGACCGCGTGCTGCGTTTCCTCGACGCCGCCGGTCTGACCAAGCGCGACGCACGCAACAACCCGAACAAGGCAAAGCCGGGCGAGAAGGCCACCCAGCGCGCTGAAGAGAAGGCCGCCAAGGCTGCCGCCATCGAAGAAGCCAAGAACGCGCCGAAGGAAGCTCCGGCCGCTGAAGAGACCGCTGCCGAATAAGTTTTGGCCGCTGAATCACAAAAGCCCCGGTGCGCAAGCGCCGGGGCCTTTTTTATTTATCCATCCCAAAACTCGATGTCATCCCGGCCTTGAGCCGGGACCCATCCTGAGATCGTGCCCCCGCCGCAAGGTGGCCCACGATCTCCATTCCACCGTCATTGCCGGGCTTGTCCCGGCAATCCATCGCACCGCTGGCGCGATGGCAGATGGACCACCGGGACAAGCCCGGTGGTGACGACAGTGGTAAGTCGGCGTCTTAGGCCTTCAACTTCGCCAAAATCGCTGCGCCCATCTCTTCCGTGCCCACAATCTTGCGATTGTCCTGGGCGATATCGCCGGTGCGCAGCCCGTCGCTGAGCACGGCCGAGATGGCGTTTTCGATCCGCGTCGCCAGTTCGATCTGGCCGAAGGAGTAGCGCAGCGCCATCGCCACCGAAGCGATCATGGCGATCGGGTTGGCAATGCCCTTGCCGGTAATATCCGGGGCCGAGCCGTGTACCGGCTCGTAGAAGGCCTTGCGCTTGCCGGTCACCGGATCGGGCGCACCGAGCGAGGCGGAGGGCAGCATGCCGAGCGAACCGGTCAGCATGGCGGCCACGTCCGACAGGATGTCGCCGAACAGATTGTCGGTCACCATCACGTCGAACTGCTTGGGATTGCGCACCAGCTGCATCGCCGCGTTATCGGCCAGGATGTGGTGCATTTCGACATCGGGATAGTCCTTGGCGACGCCCTTGACCACTTCGTCCCACAGCACGCCGGACCTCATCACGTTCTTCTTGTCGGCCGAGTGCACCTTGTTGTTGCGGGTGCGGGCCAGATCGAAGGCGACGCGGGCGATGCGGTCGATTTCGTAGGTTTCGTAAACCTGGGTATCGATGGCGCGCTTCTGGCCATTCTCCAGTTCTGTAATGGTCTTGGGCTCGCCGAAATAGACGCCGCCGGTCAGCTCGCGCACGATCAGGATGTCGAGGCCTTCGACCAGCTCGCGCTTCAGCGAGGAGGCATCGGCCAGCGCCGGGTAGCAGATGGCGGGACGCAGATTGGCGAACACGCCCAGTTCCTGGCGCAAGCGCAGCAGCGCGGCTTCGGGGCGCTGCTCATAGGGCACGTCATCCCATTTCGGGCCGCCCACGGCGCCAAAGATCACCGCATCGGCGGCCTTGGCCTTGGCCACGTCCTCATCGGTGATCGCCACCTGATGGGCATCATAGGCCGTACCGCCGGCCATGCCGCGATCGGTCGAGAAATCGGTGAGCTGCTCGGCATTGGTCCAGGCGATCAGCTTTTCGACTTCGACCATGATTTCATGGCCGATGCCGTCGCCCGGCAGCAGGAATAGGGAATGAGTGGCCATGATCGGTCCTTACCGTACTGGTGGTTACGCTTCGATAGGGCGACATAGCGTCTTTTTCACGCGCTGCGCAAGCCGGACGCGCATGGGCCGAAAAAATCGAAGTTTTCTAGCGGCGGATTTAGCAAGTCTTTACGACCGCAATGCTTGTTTGCCCGCCACTAAAGCGTTGGAGAGCCTAGAAAATGTTGAAGCGCCGTGCCACCATCTCCCTCTTGGCTCTCCTGGCGGCCTCGCCGTCGGCACTGGCGCAGGATGCCGGCGCGCTGGCGCTAGGCGAAATGCCGATCTGGGTGCGCTATCCGGCGATTGCGCCCGATGGCGAAACCCTGAGCTTCACCTATCGTGGCCGCATCTTCGTGGTGGATGCCGAGGGTGGGCTGGCCGTGCCGCTCACCGCCAACGGCACCTATAGCCATGGTGCGCTGTGGTCGCCCGACTCGGAAAAGCTGGCTTTCGCCTCCGATCTCAATGGCGATGACGACGTCTATCTGACCGATTTTTCCGGCACGCTGCAACGCATGACCTGGTCTTCGGCCAGCGAGATCCCCACCAGTTTCGCGCCGGATGGGCAGTCGATCCTTTATACCGCGCTGCGGTTGGGCGATGCCGAACAGAGCGTGCAGGGCGCCCTGTCGGGCAAGCCACAGCTGCATGCCGTCGATATCGGCAGTGGCCGCGAGGGGCTGGTGCTGCCCAATCTGGCCGAGCAGGCGCAGTGGAACCGCGAGCAGACGCGGCTGGTCTATAGCTACAATCCCTCCATCGATCCGGAAGACCGCCAGCATCGCGTCGCCGCCAATGCGCGCCAGCTCTGGACCTATGATCAGGTGAGCGGGAGCCACCAACCGCTGTTCCCGGTGGATGGCATTGACCGGCACAATCCGGTCTGGAGCGCCGATGGCACGGCGCTGTATTATCTTTCCGAGGCCTCGGGCTGGCTCAACGCCTGGCGGCTCGATCTCGCCTCGGGCGAGGAGGTCCAGCTCACCCACTATGAAGGCGACCCGGTGCGCGACCTGTCGGTGGCCGATAACGGCACGCTGGCTTTTGCCTATCGCGGTCGCATCCATGTCATGCCCGCCGCGGCGAGCGAGGCCCGGCCCATTGAGGTGCTGACGCTGGAGCAGCGCGCCAGCCGGCAGGACAATTTCTATGCCGGCAGCACCCGCGAATTTGCCTCCTCGCCCGATGGCGAGCATTTCGCGCTCATCGCCAATGCCGATGTGTTTATCCAGGATGTGGCGGGCACCTTCCGCCAGCTCACCGCCACGCCCGGCGCGGAAAATAACATCGCCTTTTCCCCCGATGGGGCGATGCTGGCCTATGCCGCGCAGCGCGACCATCAATGGGGCATTTATGGCGTCGACCTGCGGCCCGATGGCGATAGCGGGCTCGAGCCGCGCTATGAGGAAATCCCCCTCTATCGCCCCGAAACCGGCAATGCCTATCAGCCGGCCTTTTCGCCCGATGGACGCAAGCTCGCCTTCATCGCCGACCGTCGCGAGGTCCAGGTGCTCGATCTGGAGAGCGGCGCGGTCCAAAAGCTGTTCGGCGAGGCCGACTATAATTCGACCTATAAGGATGGCGATCTGGGCTTCAGCTGGTCGCCCAGTTCCGAGGAATTGCTGGTCGACTGGCGGGCCATTGGCGGCGGCGATATTCGCCGGGTCGCCATCGTGCCGGCCGATGGCAGCGCGCCGGCCCGGCCCATCGGTGCGGTGCCCAATCTTTACAACGGCTTCTGGAGCCTCGACGGCACCCAGGTGCTCGGCCTCACCTCGCTCTACAGCCTGCGCGATGCCCAGCTTTGGGCCCAGGGCACCGAGCTCTACCGCATCTTCCTGTCGGAAGAGGCGCGGCAGGATTTCCTCGATACTGTCGAGGGGCTGGGGGGCGCCTATGGCGAAGCCGAGGATGGCACGCCGGTGGTCCGGCGCTACGCGCTGGACGGCTTCCGGCCGCAGCAGCTGGAAGGACGGCTGACCCATGGGCTTGACGGCGTCAGGCTGGTCGAGCCGCTGCCCGATCTCAATAGCCTGCTGGTGGTAGCGGCGGTCGATGAGGATAGTTACGCGATCAATGTCGTCAGCCTGGTGGATGGCAGCGTCAGCACCATTGGCGGTTTCGATGCGCCCGATCTGCAAGCGCTGACCTATGTGCCCGATCTGGGCGCGCTCGACGCCAAGCTGGCCGGGCACATCAGGCGCATCCCGCTGGCGGCGCCGGATCAGGCTGACATCATCGCTTCCAATCTGTTCTATGCGCGTGACGCCGATGCGGCGCGGCTGGCCGGTTTCGAGCAGGCCTGGGCCGATGTCGAATACCGTTACTACGACAGCGGCCATGAGGGGCGCGACTGGGCGGCGATCGGCGAAAAATACCGCAATTATCTCGGCTCCATCGCCAGCGACCGCGAATTGCGCGAGCTGATTTCGGCCATGTATGGCGAGCTGTCGGCCTCCCATATGTTCACCGGCTATCGCGGGCGCGAAGCCGAGCGGCAGGATCTTGGCAACACCAATGACGCGCTGGGCGTCTATCTGGACCATGGCTATGAGGGCGCCGGCCGTCGCGTCGCCGCCATCCTGCCCGGCGGTCCGCTCGACCGCCGCGCCATCGATATCGCGCCGGGCGATATCATCACCTCGATCAATGGCCATCCGGTGCCGGAGGCCGGCGGGCTCGACCGGCTGCTCGCGCTCAATGTCGGCCGTCCGGCTCTGGTAGGGGTCAATGATGGGGAAACCCAGGAGGAGCGCTTCTATTCGGTCAAGCCGATCGATCAGCTTGAGGAGACGGCGCTGGCCAAGACCCGGCTGATCGATGCGCGGCGCGAAATGGTGGCGCGGCTCTCCAACAGCTGCATCGCCTATCAATATGTGCCGAGCATGGACACGGCGTCCTATCTCGACCTGCTGGGCAATCTCACCGCCCAGCGCGGCATCGCCAAGGCAGCCTTGATCGATGTGCGCTCCAATGGCGGGGGTAATCTCACCCGCGAGCTGATCACCCTGCTGAGCGGCAAAGCCTATTCGACGCTGGGGCTGGAGGGCGGCCCGACCGAAATCGAGCCCAATAATCGCTGGGTCTGGCCCAGCGCGGTAGTGGTCGACAGTTTTGGCTATTCCGATGGCTCGGTGTTCCCCCAGGCCTATCAGGATAGCGGCATCGGCAAGCTGGTGGGCGACACGGTGCTCAATACCGGCACGGCGGTGGATTATGTCTCCAGCCCCGTGGTGCCCGGCCTCGTCTATGGCATTCCGGTGCTGCCCAACAAGCGGCTGGACGGCCGCTATTACGAGAACAACGTCATCGCGCCCGAACTGCATGTGCCGTTCAGCCCCAATAGCGCGGGCTTCAATACCGACCCGCAAATCGAGGCGGCAATTGCCGCGCTGATGGACGAGCTGGGCGACGGCGTCGATTGCCGACTGCCGTAAACCGGCAACAAAAAAGGCGCCCGTAAGGGCGCCTTTTTCATAGTGAGCGTCGCGGCTGGTCAGCCGGCGAAATAGGACTGGGTGCCATGTGCCTCGATGGCGGTGGCGAGACGGCCAAGGGCATGGATATAGGCAGCCGAGCGAACCGAGACGCCGCGGTCGCAGGCGATGGTCCAGACTTCGCGGCCTTCGCGTTCCATCATCTTCTTCAGGCGCGAATGGATTTCTTCCAGGTCCCAATAGAAGCCCTGGCGGTTCTGCACCCATTCGAAATAGGAGACGGTAACGCCGCCGGCATTGGCCAGAATATCGGGCAGCACGGTCACGCCCATATCGGCGAGGACCTTGTCGGCTTCGGCAGTGACCGGGCCATTGGCCAGTTCCAGAATCACCTTGGCCTTGATCGAGGCCGCATTGTTGATGGTGATCATTTCTTCCAGCGCCGCCGGCACCAGCAGATCGACTTCAACGCCGAGCAGGTCGTCGGCGGGGATGATGGCGGCATCCAGTTCGGCGGCCATTTCGGTCACCCGGCGGCCGGCATTCTTGCCGGCGATCAGCTTGGCGACGTCCAGCCCGGCGGGGCGGTGAATGGCGCCATTGGAATCGGAGACGGCAACGATCTTGTTGTTGTCGGCGGCCGAGAGCTGGGCATAAAACTGCCCGGCATTGCCAAAGCCCTGAATGGCGACGGTGTGGTCACGGGCGAGGCCCAGCTCGCTCGCCAGATGGCGCACCAGATAGAAGCCGCCGCGCGCGGTGGCGTCATTGCGGCCAAGCGAACCGCCCAGCGCGATTGGCTTGCCCGTAATGACGGCCGGCGTCACGCTGCCGGTGATCTGGTTATATTCGTCGGCCATCCAGCCCATGATCATGGCATTGGTATAGACGTCCGGCGCCGGAATATCGCGGTCGGGACCGACGGTGGAGGCGAAAGCCTGCATATAGGCGCGCGACAGGCGCTCCAGCTCGGTGCGCGACAGCGTGCGCGGATCAACCCGCACGGCGCCCTTGCCGCCGCCATAAGGCAGGTTCATCACGGCGCATTTGAAGGTCAT
Source organism: Devosia sp. A369 (assembly GCF_054489345.1). NCBI lineage: Bacteria > Pseudomonadati > Pseudomonadota > Alphaproteobacteria > Hyphomicrobiales > Devosiaceae > Devosia > Devosia sp. A369. Next base: position 186,985 of record NZ_JBTMWV010000009.1, read on the forward strand.
CCAGAACGCCAGCGTCTCGACTTCCTCGATGGTGCTGTCGGGATGGAAACGGATGCCGCCCTTGGTGGGGCCGCGCGTGTCGTCATAGCGGCAGCGCCAGGCCAGGAACGACTTGCGCGAGCCGTCATCCATGCGGATCAGCAGGCGGGTCTTGGTGGTCTCGCGCGGATATTTGAGTTTCTCGATGACATCCGGATCGATCTGGAGATGGCTGGCCGCCTCTTCGAGGCGGACAAGGGCGCGATCAAGCAGGTTGTCGTCGGTCATGGCGGATCCTTTGCGCGGGAATTTGGGCAATATGCACAAATATGGGGCGCATTGTGTGCCACGGCGGCTTTCTTAGGTCAATAAGGCTGACATTAAATGCTGCTTTGCTGTCCAATATGCCTATTGACCGGGCACGGGCTAGCCGTGCAGATGGTTTCGCTGCCCGATGAGACCCCATGTGCTGACTTCCGCCGCCTTGCCCGACCTGCTGATTAATGCGGACGACTACGACCGGGTGTCGTCGCTGGTCGAGCGGGCCTGCGAACAGCTGCCCTATGTCGCCGCCTATCTCGAACGCGAGCTGAACCGCGCCGCCGTCTGCGCGCCCTGGGACAAGGCCGGGGTGTCGATGGGGGATCGGGTGATGTTCCGCCTCGATGACGAGCCGCTGACGCGGCTGGGTCGGCTGAGCTATCCCAATCGTCCGTTCGGCGAAAAAGGCAATGTCACGATTCTGGGGGCGGTGGGCGCGGCGCTGATCGGCATGAAGCGCAATGCCAGCATCGAATGGCTCGATGGCGAGCGGCTGCGCACGCTGACCGTGCTGGATTACGGCTGGTAGGGTTAGACAAAGCCATTGCTGTCGAACAGCACCCAGAAGGTCAGCACATTGGTCAAAGCATGGGCAATGGCGGTCCAGAATACCGAGCCGCTGCGCCAGGCGATCCAGCTCCACAGCAGCGCCAATGCCGCCGCGCCGCCGACCAGCGCCAGTGCGCCACCATCAAAAATCAGGCCATGACTGAGCAGCAGCGGCACATGCCAGGCGCTGAACAGGACCCAGCTCAGCCAGAAGCCCAGCCGTCGCCGCTCGGCAAAGCGGGTGAGAAACCCGCCGCGCCAGGCCGCTTCCTCCAAGGGTCCATTGATCACCCCGATCAGGGTGGCGAGCATCGCCCCATGCGTGGTCAGCAGCGCGGTGTTGGGCACAAAGGCCACCAGCGCGACAATCCCAACTTGGATCAGCAGCAAGCCCGGCACGAACCAGTCGCGCCAGGCCAGCCGCTCCGAAAACAGCCTTCCGTCATGACGTTTCCAGGCATGCCAGAAGATGACCGGCAGGCAGAAGCCGAGCCAATAGATCACCAGGGTCAGCAGGAACCCGCTCAGGCCGCCCAGTTGCAGGGTCAGCGCCGGTACGATGAGCACCATGGCGGCAATCAGCGCCATGGCATGCAGGACGAGGGCGATCTGGGAACGGCTCATAAAGGCTCGGCGGCTGCGGACAATCGCCGGCATTGAGTCAGAAGATGGCGGCTGGAGCAATGGCGCTTACGGCGGGCAGGGCGTTCTCCCACCCATAATCGCTACGCTTCAGCGGCGCTAATGCATGTCGCGGCGCGTCACCAGCTCGAAATCATCGGCCACGGGATCAACCTTGAGCGCCAGATGCTGGCGGTCGAGTTCGGCCAGCCAGGCCGTCCACGAGCAGGGGCTCATGCCGTCATCCTGGCTTTCCATCTGCGCCTTGTCGGGCTTCTGGAAGCTCAGCTTGAGCAACGCCCGTTCTTCCCCGAACCGGTTGCGCACCCGGGCAATCGCCGGAATGCCGTGTCGGTCGGTCACCCAGTTCTGGATGTCGCGGTGTCGTGTCAGTGTGTGGTTTCGGGTCATGCTGGCCTCCCCGCCATGGATGCTGCTCACAAGCGCAACGATAGCTGAGCCCCACAGGTTCCGGCTAGAGGTTAACCATTAAGTTTGCGCAGCAGCTTTTCCACCCGCTGGCGCTTGCTGTCCTGCACGATCTTGCCCAGCCGCCCGGTAAGCAAAGCCACAAATCCCGGGTGTTCCGCAGGCGGAATCACCGGGGCCATGGCCTCGGCATAGCTCGGAAACTGGTTGGGCGCGGCATGCTTGAGCCGTTCAAGCAGGATCGGCACCACCTTGTCGCCATAGCCGGCGCGGGCCAGCTTGATCAGGATCGAGTTGCAATGGTCCTTGGCGATCACCGAGCCCCGATCGGCGGCCTCGATGATGGCCGGCAAGTCGGCCACCAGCGCCTCGGCGCGTTGCTCGGCCACGGCGTCGAGCGCCGTCATGGCGCCCCATACCGTGCGATTATTGGCGCTTTTGAGCGCGTCGATGAAAACCGGGCATTCGCCCCCGATCAGCTCGGGCCGTCTGGCGCCGATTTCATACAGCACCTTGAGCGCGTCATTGGCCTGCCGGGCCGAGCCGGAGCGCACCGCCCCGGCCAGTTCGGCGACAGCCGCGCTGTCGCCGGAGGCCGCGATGGCAGCGGCCAGTTCGACATTGGGCCCTTCGTCGCGACGGTCGAGAGCCCCTGAAAGTTTGTCGAGCACGCTCATGGCAGGCCTCCTGACGGCGCCTTAAGCCTCGATGGCCACGTCCAACGCCAGCGTCACCATTTCCTTGAGCGAGGTCTGGCGCTCATTGGCGTCGATCTCTTCCTTGGTGATCAGGCAGTCGGTCATGGTGCAGATGGTCAGCGCCTTGACGCCAAAGCGCGCCGCCAGAGTATAGAGCGCCGCGGCTTCCATTTCGACGCCGATAATGCCGTGCGCGGGCAGGGCGCCATAGCCTTCCAGCCCCGGCTCGGCATGATAGAAAATATCGCTGCTCAGCATATTGCCGGCATGGAAGCGCATGCCCTTTTCTTCGGCCTTGTTGGCGGCAGAGCGCAGCAGACCGAAATCGGCGATCGGGGCGAAATTATATGGCCCGAAGCGGTCGCGCACGATGGCGCTGTCGGTGGTGGCGGCCTGCGCCAGCACCAGATCGCGCACCTTGACCTTGGCATTGAGCCCGCCGCAGGTGCCGACGCGGATCAGCGTCTTGAGCCCATAGACGTTGATCAGCTCATGCACATAGATCGACAGCGAGGGCTGCCCCATGCCGGTGGCCTGCACCGAAACCTTCTTGCCCTTGTAGGTCCCGGTATAGCCCAGGCAATTGCGCACCGAATTGACCAGCTTGGCGTCATCGAGAAAATTCTCGGCAATCCACTTGGCGCGCAGCGGGTCGCCCGGCAGCAACACGGCCTCGGCATAGTCACCCTGCTTGGCGTGGTTATGGGGGGTCATCTTGATCTCCTCGGTTTTTGTCCAGTTGGTCAAATCAATGGCATTGCCGCTCGCCAATGACAACAGACGGCTGATGCCTTGACCTTGCCTTGCCTGCGGTCCATCTACGTTTCCAGCAATGGAGTGACGCAATGGTTGCCAAGATTTTCATCGACGGGGAAGCCGGAACCACGGGTCTGCAGATCCGCGAGCGCCTGGCCGGCCGGCGCGACCTGGAGGTGCTCTCCATCGCCGCCGACAAGCGCAAGGATCAGGACGAACGCCAGCGGCTGCTCAATGCGGCCGATGTGGCGATCCTGTGCCTGCCCGATGATGCGGCCAAGGAAAGCGTCAGCCTGATCACCAATGGCACCACGCGCGTCATCGACGCCTCCACCGCCTATCGCGTCGATCCGGACTGGACCTATGGCTTTGCCGAAATGGACCAGCGCCAGAGCGCGGCCATTGCCGCCGCCCGCTTCGTCTCCAATCCGGGTTGCTGGCCGCAGGGCCTGATCGCCAATATCCGCCCGCTGGTCGAGGCTGGCCTGCTGCCGGCCGATAGCCGGCTCACCTATAACGGCATCAGCGGCTATAGCGGCGGTGGCAAGGCGATGATCGCCGACTACGAAGCCGCCGGCCCCTCGGCCAGCCACTTCATGCCCTATGGCTTGATGTTCAATCACAAGCATGTGCCGGAAATGACGGCCTATCCCAAGCTGACCCACGCGCCGCTCTTCGTCCCCAGTGTGGGCGATTTCGCGCAGGGCATGGCCAGTTTCGTGCCGCTGCAGCTCGGTGATCTCGCCAGCGTGCCGACCGGAAAACAGCTCCACGCGGCTTTGGCCGATCACTATGCCGCCATCCCCGACAGCTTCGTCACCGTCGCGCCTTTCGAGGCGACTGGCCGCGTCGAGGCCCTCGATCCGCAAACCAATAACGGCACCAACCAGCTGACGCTCTACGTCTTCGCCAATGACAGCCTGGCCCAGGCCTTGCTGGTGGCGGTCTATGACAATCTAGGCAAGGGCGCCTCCGGCGCCGCCGTGCAGAACCTCAATCTGATGCTCGGCGTCGACGCCAAGGAAAGCCTGGCGGCATAGCCGCCGGGGGGCGAGCCGAACGCTTTCCCGTCTTCCCGACTTGACCCCGCGCCTGCTTATGCGCGATGAACCGGCCAAAGCGAGGTTTTCCAGCCATGGACAAGTTCACCACCCTGACCGGTGTCGCGGCACCCCTGCCGATCATCAATATCGACACCGACATGATCATCCCCAAGCAGTATCTCAAGACCATCAAGCGGACGGGTCTGGGGACGGCGCTGTTTTCCGAGATGCGCTATCATGAAGATGGCACGGAAAATCCCGATTTCGTGCTGAACAAGCCGGGCTATCGCAATGCCACCATCATCGTGGCCGGCGACAATTTCGGCTGCGGTTCCAGCCGCGAGCATGCCCCCTGGGCGCTGCTCGATTTCGGCGTGCGCTGCGTCATCTCCACCAGCTTCGCCGACATCTTCTACAATAACTGCTTCAAGAACGGCATTCTGCCGCTGGTCGTTACCCCCGAGCAGCTCAAGCTGCTGCTGGACGATGCCGAGCGCGGCTCCAACGCCACGCTGACCGTCGATCTGGAAAGCCAGACCGTCAAGGGTCCGGATGGCGGCACCATCCATTTCGATATCGATCCGAGCCGCAAGCAGATCCTGCTCGAAGGCCTCGACGATATCGCCGGCACGCTGAAGTCCGATCCGTCCATCTCGGCCTTTGAAGGCCAGATGGCCACCGACCGGCCCTGGCTCTAAGCCTGTCCCAATCAACCCCGCCAGTTCAGCTGGCGGGGTTTTTTCATTCCCGAAACCACCCACCCCCAAAAGGCCCCATCATGGTGCAGCGCGTTTCCACCGGTTCCCCCTTTGAAGCCACCTTCGGCTATTCCCGCGCCGTGCGGCATGACGATACCGTCTATGTCTCGGGCACCACCGGCTATGATTACGCCACCATGACCATGCCCGACGATATCGGCCAGCAGGCGGCCAATGCGCTGGCCACCATCGACAAGGCGCTGCGCGAAGCCGGCTCGTCCATTCAGGACACCGTGCGCGTGGTGTATTATGTCGGCGACCGCGCTGACGTCGACGCGGTGGTGAAGGCCGTCGGTCCGGTGTTCAAGGACATCCGCCCCGCCGCCTCGATGCTGATCGTGCAGATGATCGAAGCCGGCATGAAAATCGAAATCGAAGTCACCGCCCGCATCGGCGCCGCCAACTCCTAGGCCGACAACCCACTCGTCCGAGTCAGCGCCGCTTCATCACCCGTCGACACCCGGTCACGGCCATTGGCCTTGGCGTGGTACAGGGCGGCGTCGGCCCGCCGCAGCAGGTCCGACAGGCTGTCGCCCGGCACCAGCTGGGCCACGCCGAAACTGGCGCTGGCCTGGCGGTTGCTGCCGAGATGGGCCAGCGACAATCCGGTAAAGCCGTTGCGCACCCCCTCGGCATAAAGCCGCGCCATCGCCAGATTGGCGCCGGGCATGAACACGGCAAATTCCTCGCCGCCGAGCCGGCCGACCACGGCGCGCGTATCGGCGGTGGCGGTCAGCACATTGCCAAAGGCGGTGATCACAAGGTCGCCGGCCTCGTGGCCAAAACTGTCATTGATCGTCTTGAAGTGGTCGAGGTCGGCCACCACCATGGCGCCGGGCGTGCCGCGGCGCAGCAGCCGGCTGGCGCGTTCCTCGAAGCCACGCCGGTTGAACAGGCCCGATAGCGTGTCGGTTTCCGACCGCGCGGTCATTTCGGCCATGACGTCACGGACAATGATCAGCAGAGTCAGCAGGCCGTTGGTAATGAGCAGCACGGCCCCCAGCGTCTGCGAATAGGCGGCATAGTTGGACGCCAGATAGTCTTGCGGCGCGGCCCCGGAGCCGATCGCCATCGCCATGATCGGCTTGGCCAGGAAGTGCAGCGCCACGCCGAGGTAAAGGCAGAACAGGGCGATATCGAGCGCGCGTTTTTTGGGCAGCCGGCTGAGTACGGCAATGCCCACCACCTGCACCAGGAAATACGGCAGCTGGTAGAGCAAATTGCGCAGGGCGCTTTCGCGCTCCATGTCGAGAATCGAGAGGTTGAGCAGGAGCGATGCGCCGATCAGGGCCAGCAGCGGCCGCCAGGGCGGAACCAGCCGATAATGATGGGCGAGACCGATCACGCCACTGGCCAGCGCGATCAGGAAGACTGCGAAAATGCCAAAGCTGACCAGGCGATGGTCATCCTGATAGGGCAGGATGAATTCGAGCACCATGTAAAGGGCGCCGAAGCCATAGGAAAACGCCAGCCAGCGCGCCCCGATGGCCGAGCGCTGATAGGCTGCCACGACGCCGAAGGCGGTGGCAAAGATGCCGGCAACAAAAAGATTAATGGCAAGCACGAAGGCTGCGGCACTCATAAAACCAGTCCGTGGTCAGATGGCGCCGATCCTAGTGTTCAGGGGCAAAACGAGACGTTAACAGGGCGGGAGTTTGTGGGGCGACTGAGCGATAAGTCACTGCGCGATCAGTCTGCCACCCTCCCCCTTGCGGGGAGGGAGAGCGAGATAGGACTTAGCCCTTGCTAAGTCCGTGATCGAGCCGGGAGGGGGTGCGAGAGCCCCGATGTCCGGGCCAAACCACCCCACCCTTGATCCCTCCCCGCAAGGGGGAGGGTGTCGACTGCAACAACAATGCCAAGCGGGGTGACACGGTGGGCGCCTAGCGCCCCGCCACCCCAAACGCCTCGGCGATCAGCGCATAGCTGCGCCGACGCAGTTCATAGCTATGCACCGTCGTGGTGATCATCACCTCGTCGGCCTCACAGGCTTCCGCCTTTTCCGCAATCGCGTCGCGCACCGTTTCGGGCGAGCCGACAATCCACAGCGTCGACTGGTGATCGATGACATTTTGCTGCTGCGCGGTCAGCACCCTTGCATGGGCCTCTTCGGGGGCCATCAGCTTGCGCTGCTCGCCGGTGGTGAACAGCGCCCAGCTCACCGCCTGCGAATGCGACAGATATTGCGCCTCCTCGTCGGTCGGCGCGCAGATGGCCGAGACACAGAGCATGGTTTTGGGCTTGGGAAAGGCGTCGCTCGCCATGAAGCCATAGCGATAGGCTTCAAAGGCCGGGGCCGGCGGGGTGTGGCTGAAATGGGCGGCAAAGGCGTAGCCCATGCCCAATTGTCCGGCCGCCTGGGCACTGGCGCCCGACGAGCCGAGCAGCCACATCGGCGGCAGACGCACCCCGCCCGGCGACACCGGCACCCGCGAATAGGGATGCTCGGGCGGAAAACTGTCTTCGTCAAACGCCATCAGCTCGGCCAGATAGGCGGTAAATTCCTCGCCGCCGCCACTGCGCAAGGCGCGCATGGCATAGCCATCGCCACCCGGCGCGCGCCCGAGGCCGAGATCGATACGGCCGGGAAACAGCCCTTCCAGCGTCCGATAGGCCTCGGCGATGCGCAGCGGCGCATGGTTGAGCAGCATGACGCCACCGGCGCCGATGCGCAGGTTTTTGGTATGGGCAGCGGCGCTGCCGATGAGGATTTCCGGCACTGACGAGGCAATGGAGGGCATGCCGTGATGCTCGGCATACCACAGCCGCTGATAGCCCAGCCGGTCAGCTTCCTGCGCCAGCAGAATGGTTTCAGCCATCGCCTGGGCGGTGGTGGTGCCTTCGGCAATCGGGGCGAGGTCCTGCAGCGACAGGGCAAATTGGGCGGCCATGGCAATTTCCTTTTGGAGCAATCGCGGCGTTCTATCGGCAAAATGCGATGAAAGCGAGATGGCAATCTTGGCGCGGTAACCTCTGATTCATTGCAATTTGAATCAAACCTTGCCGATCCGGCTCCGGCGCGCTCAATCGCAGATTGACGGCAAGGAGCCAAAGCCATGCGTATGTTCTGCAAGCGAATTGGCCTGATCGTGGCGCTGCTGTTGCTGGCCGTGCCAGCGGCGCAGGCCCAGTTCAATTTCCTGCCCGAAGTCCGCGCCGGCATCTTTTCGCGTGGCGTCGATGGCGGTGGCCCGCTGCTCGATGCCAACCGCATCGGCGACGCCAATGTCGAGCTGCTGTTCGCCGTGCCCGATCTCAATGCCTGGACACTGATCGGCGAGCTGCGCCCGCATCTGGGCGCGACGATGAGCTTTCGCGGCCAGGATTCTTATGGCTATGCCGGGCTGAGCTGGACCTTTCAGGCGCCGGTGCTGCCGGTGTTTGTCGAAGCCAGCGCCGGTGGCGTGCTGCGCAGCAGCATGTTTTCTGCGCCCGAGAATGATCCGGCGCGCAATTTCGGCTGCGGCGTCGGCGCCCGCGTCGCCGGCAGCGTCGGTCTCAACCTGCCGCTGGGCACCTCGCTGATCGGCACCGTGGAACATCTGCCCGATTTCGGCACCTGCGGCACGACCCGGGCCAATACCAATGTCGGCGTGCGGCTGGGCTTCCGGTTTTAGGTTTTTGCCGCCGAGGATGCAGCGGGCCTGTGAGCTTGCCCCACCCTCGATGTCACCCCGGCCTTGAGCCGGGGCCCATCCCCCGATCACGCCAAGAGTATCCATCTCAGGATGGGTCCCGGCTCAAGGCCGGGATGACACCGCGTTTAAATGCAGGTGCTTGCAAAAACCCCTAGGCCGCCTGGCCGGCTGCCCAGCCTGAGGCCCAGGCCCATTGGAAATTATAACCGCCGAGCCAGCCGGTCACGTCCACCACTTCGCCGATGAAATAGAGGCCGGGCACGTCGCGCGCGCCCATGGTCTTGGCGTCGAGATCGCGCGTATCCACCCCGCCCAGCGTCACTTCGGCAGTGCGATAGCCTTCCGAACCCACGGGCTTGAGCGTCCAGCGCTTCAAAATCGCTTCGACAATGGCCAGCTTCTTGTCGGAAAAATCGCCGATCATGCCGCCCATATCCAGCTCTTCGCCGAGCAATTGCGCCAGCTTCTTCGGCAGCATCTGGCTCAGCACCGTCTGCACCTGCAGCCTTGGCGTCGCCTGCCGCGCCGCGCGCAGCGCCTCGCCGGCGTCCTGATGCGGCAGCAAATCCACCGCAATGGCGTCGCCCTCGCGCCAATAGGAGGAAATCTGCAAAATCGACGGGCCGGACAGGCCGCGATGGGTGAACAGCAGCGCTTCCTCGAAGGCGGTCTTGCCATGGCTGACAATGGCGTCGGCGGCGATGCCGGAGAGCTGCTTGAGCTTTTCCAGTGCGCCGGTCTCAAAGGTCAGCGGCACGAGGCCCGGCCGTGTGTCGGTCAGCCGCAGGCCGAATTGGGTGGCGAGCTGATAGCCCAGCCCGCTGGCGCCCATTTTCGGAATGGATTTGCCGCCGGTGGCGACAATCAGGCTTTCCGCCGTGATCGACGAAGTCGAGAGCGCGATGGCAAAGCCGGTCTCCTCGCGGCTGACGCTTTCGACAGAGGTTTCCAGCACCAGCGTCACCCCGGCGCGGCGCATTTCGCCCAGCAGCATGGTGTTGATCTGGGTGGCCGGGCCATCGCAGAATAATTGCCCCAGCGTCTTTTCGTGGAAGGTGATGCCGTGGTCGCGCACCATGGCGATGAAGTTTTCCGGTGTATAGCGGCTGAGCGCCGACAGCGCGAAGCGCGGGTTCTGGCTCAAAAACCGGTCGCGGCCCTTCTCGATGGTGGCGTTGATATTGGTGAAGTTGCAGCGCCCGCCGCCCGAGATGCGGATTTTCTCGCCGGCATATTTGCCGTGGTCGACCAGCAGCACGCTGCGGCCGCGCCGCCCGGCCTCGATAGCCGCCATCATGCCGGCCGCACCGGCGCCAAGGATCACGACATCATAATGGGGCATGGCTTGGTCCTGCGTTGGCGACAGGGTGGCTCTTAGTCGAAGTGCCACACCGTGCCAATGGTGACCTTGCTGGTGCTCGGCCCGCTGACCCCGGTCAGGCCCGGCGCGCCATCGATGCGGCCAAGCAGCAGTGCCTCGCCGCGCAGGCTCGCCTGCCCCCACAGCGCATATTCGACGCCGCCGCCAAACACATAGGCGCCGCGGCCCTCGACCAGCCCTAGCCCGCCCGCCACATAGGCCAGCACGCCGTCGGTGGGCACGACGCCGATGTGCGCCAGCCCCAGCACGTCGAGCCCGGCATCGCCCGACGTATCGAAATTGAACCCGAGCTGGGTTTCGATACCGGCGCGGAAGCTGTCATTGAGGGCGTAATTATAGCCGGCCAACCCGCCCATCTCGAAGCGGCTCAAATGCCAACCCCAGCCGTAATCATCGAAGAAGTTGAATTGCGGGTCGGTCAGGCCGCCAATATTGATGCCGGCATAGGGACCACTGAAGTCGGTTGCCGGCCCACTGTTGAAGCCGGTGGCGGCCGCCCCGCCATCGAGCTGCCAGAGCAGGCCCGAGGTGATGCGCATCGCCGAAATGGCGGGAATGTCATTGCCATTGGGCACCGGGCCGAGCTGGCCGATGCCGGCCGCTTCGAGCCGCAGCGCCATGGCGTCGGTCACCATCACTTCAGCGCCGATACCGGCCTCGAAGGCCCAGCTTTCGCCGAGATGGCCGACGCCACCCAGCAGATAAATCAGGCTATTGTCGCCGGCGGCAAAGCCGAGCCGGGCCAGCGCCATGGCGCGCAGATAGGTCGCGTTGGAAAAGTCAGTGGCGACCGTCGCCTGTAGCTCAGCGCCTAGGATCACCCCGGGCGCGACGGGCTGGTTCCAGCCGATCACCGCGCCAAGTTCGGGGCGGATGTCGGCGCCGGCGCTGTTGAAATTATTCTTGCGCGCCGAAATCGGACCGAGCAGTACGCCGGCATAAAGCCCGTCAAAGGCGCTGGGGGCGGTGAAGTCGGCCGTCAGCTGGGGGCTGAAATACAGCGCGTCCTGGCCATGGGCGCCGCTCGCCAGCAGCGCCGTCGCCATCAATGCCCCTGCAATCGCGCCAGCCCGCATCGCCCTATCCTCGCACGTTCCGCCATTTCGGCGCGGAAGCCGCTAATGCCGCAACAATTTTGTTCCTTAACACCGTCTTAACAGAGCCGCTGTTGCAAATCAGCACCATTGCGCCGCCGGCCCGGCAATTGCATTGACTCTTTCCTATTACGGAGTATGAGAACTCCTGCTTTCCAACCGAAGCAGTCAATTGATGCGCAGCTTTTTCGACATTGCAGACCCTGCAACCGCCCGGCCACTGGCCGGTGGCGTCGCTGCCCTCATGACCAAAACCACCAAAACCGCCTGACGCTTGTCCCCGGGTCGTCTCCCGACGGGGAGAGGCGAAGGCACCGGATGGCCGCGACGCTACGTCGCGCGGGGGCGGAAATTGGTTAGGAACTGGAGTTCAAAAATGGGTTATCGCGTCGCTGTCGTCGGGGCCACGGGCAATGTGGGCCGGGAAGTTCTCAATATTCTGGCGGAGCGCAAGTTCCCCGCCTCCGAGGTGATTGCGCTGGCGTCGTCGCGCTCGATCGGCCGGGAAATCTCCTATGGCGACAAGATACTCAAGGCGAAGAACCTTGATGATTTCGACTTCAAGGGCGTCGATTTCGCCATTCTGTCGGCCGGCTCGACCATCGCCAAGGATTGGGGCCCGCGCATTGCCGCCACCGGCTGCATCGTCATCGATAATTCCAGCTTCTGGCGCTATGATTCCAATGTGCCGCTGATCGTGCCAGAAGTGAACGGGCCGTCGCTCGCCAAGTGGCTGGCCAATCCGAACCGCCTCAACATCATCGCCAATCCCAATTGCTCAACCGCCCAGCTGGTGGTGGCGCTCAAGCCCCTGCATGACTTCGCCAAGATCAAGCGCGTCGTGGTCTCGACCTATCAGTCGGTGTCGGGCGCCGGCAAGGAAGGCATTGACGAGCTGTGGAACCAGACCAAGGGCATTTTCGTCAATGACAGCCCGGGCAATGGCAACAAGTTCCCCAAGCAGATCGCCTTCAACGTCATCCCCCATATCGACGTCTTCATGGAAGACGGTTCCACCAAGGAAGAGTGGAAGGTGATGGCCGAAACCAAGAAGATTCTCGATCCCAAGATCAAGGTGACCTGCACGGCCGTGCGCGTGCCGGTGTTTGTCGGCCATTCCGAAGCGGTCAATATCGAGTTCGAAAATCCGATCACCGTCGATGAAGCGCGCGACGTGCTGCGCGAAGCGCCCGGCGTTGCGGTGATCGACAAGCGCGAACCGGGCGGCTACGCCACCCCGGTCGAGAGCGTCGGCGATAACGACACCTTTGTCAGCCGCATCCGCGAAGACGTCACCATCGAGAACGGCCTCAATATCTGGGTCGTCTCGGACAATCTGCGCAAGGGCGCGGCGCTCAACACCATCCAGATCGCCGAAACCCTGATCGAACTCGGCCTCAAGCCCCGCGCGGCCTAAGCCGCCGACGGCGCACTTCCCTTCTCCCCTGAGGGGAGAAGGTGGCCCGATAGGGCCGGATGAGGGGTTTAGCCTCACGGCTTCTGCCGATGGGCCTTCACCCCTCACCCCAACCCTCTCCCCTGAGGGGCGAGGGGGCGAAAGAGCCGACGATACCAAGTGGGTGTGAAACGCGCTAAGGCTACTCCAGCGGCGGTGCTGAATGGTGCCGCCCACCCCCCCACCTCAGCCCTCCCCATAAGGGGGAGGGAGCCAGATCGAGCGGCTGAGACGATCGCGCTCCACAACCCCACAGTCCTTCCATGCCCATCCGCGATGTCCTGCTGGCCCTTGCTGTCGTGTTCATCTGGGGGCTCAATTTCGTCGCCATCAAATGGGGCGTCGCTGAAATCTCGCCCTATCTGCTGACCGGGCTGCGCTATCTCGGCTGCGCCCTGCCGGCGGTATTTTTCATCCGCCGCCCCCCGGTGAGCTGGTGGCTGTTGATCGCCTATGGCCTCAGCGTCGGCGTGTTGCAGTTCGGCCTGCTGTTCGCGGCGATGAAGTTCGGCATGCCGGCGGGACTGGCCAGCCTGCTGATGCAGGTCCAGGTGTTCTTCACCATGATATTGGCGGTGCTGTTCCTTGGCGAACGGCCGACGCTGCCGCAGCTGGGCGGGGCGCTCGTGGCGCTGCTCGGCCTGGGCATTATCGGGGCCGAGCATCTGGGTGGCACCATGCTGATGCCCTTGCTGATGACGCTGCTGGCGGCGCTGTTCTGGGCCATTTCCAACATTCTGACCAAGCGCGCCGGCAAGATCGACATGCTGGGCTTCGTGGTGTGGAGTAGCCTCGTGGCGCCGCTGCCGATGCTGGCGCTGGCGCTGCTGATCGACGGGCCGCAGGTGGTGGTGGAGCTGTTCAGCATCAGCCCGCGGGCGCTGGCGTCGATGCTGTTCATTGCCTATGGCTCGACCCTCGTCGGTTATGTCGGCTGGGCGGTCTTGCTGGGGCGGCATCCGGCGAGTCTGGTCGCGCCCTTCTCGCTGCTGGTGCCGGTGGTCGGCTTTGCCGCCGCCTATGTGCTGCTGGGCGAGCAGGTGAGCCTGCTTGAAATCGCCGGCAGCGCGCTGATTTTTGTCGGCCTGGTGCTCACCATTATCGGGCCGCGGCTGCTGGCCCGGTTGCGGGCTGCCTGATGCCGCTGCGTCATATCGGGCTGGCGCTGCTGGTGGTGGCGATCTGGGGCTTCAACTTCGTCATGATCAAGCTCAGCGTCGAGGCGCTGCCGCCGATTCTGGCCGCCGGCCTGCGCTTTGTCGCGGCGGCGCTGCCGGCGGTGCTGTTTATCCGCCCGCCCAAGGCGCCTTGGTGGCTGGTCACCGGGTTCGGGCTGGCCTTCGGCTTTGCGCTCTATGGCTTTCTCAATCTGTCGCTGGCCTGGGGCATGTCGGCCGGGCTCAGCTCGCTGGTGCTGCAGACCCAGGCGTTTTTCACCATGGCGCTGGCTTTTATGCTGCTCGGCGAACGCCCGACCCGGTTTCAGCTGCTGGGTGCGGCCATCGCCTTTGCCGGCATCGCGGTGATCGCCACCGAACGTCTCACCGCCACGGCGCTGCTGCCGCTGGGCATGGTGCTGCTGGCAGCGCTGAGCTGGGGGGTGGCCAATGTGCTGACCAAAAAGGCCGGCCGGGTCAATGCGCTGGCTTTTACCGTCTGGGGCGCACTGGCCGCGCCGCTGCCGCTGCTGGCTTTGTCGCTGTGGCTCGAAGGGCCGCCGGTGGTGCTGGCGGCATTGGCCGGGTTCGGCTGGCGCGATGCCGGGCTGATCGCCTTTCTCGCCTATCCGGCGACGCTGTTGGCCGGCGGCATCTGGAGCTGGCTGCTCGGCCAGCATCCGGCCTCGGTGGTGGCGCCCTTTACCCTCTTGGTGCCGATCACCGGCCTGTTGTCGGGCTATCTGGTGCTGGGCGAGGTCATTACCCCGGTCGAGGTCGGCGGCGCCCTGCTGGTGGTGGCCGGCCTTGTCGTCACCGTGCTGCGCGGCCGCGCCGTACCGGCCAGCACGTCAGCCTGAGGCAACAAAAAAAGCCACCCCGGAAACCGGGGTGGCTGTTCGGTTGCCCAAAACTGGGCAGCCTGATTTAGCCGGCAGCTGCCGGAGGGGTCGTTGCGGCCAGAACGTCAAACTCTTCCACGGACAGCTCGCCATCGGCGTTGGTGTCAGCGGCTGTGAAAGACTCCTCGTTGAGGTCCGGCCAAGCGACCTGGGCTTCGACCAGGGTGAGGCCGCCGCTGGCATCGGTGTCGAACGAGGCGAAGTCAGGGGCAGCAGCCTGGGCAAAGGCGGCCGTGGACAGGCCAAGCACGACGAGGGACGACAGAATGATCTTCTTCATGGGAGTTGAGCTCCAATGTTGGGGGAGAGGAAAAAAGCGGTGACCGGTTAGCCGATCCCCGACGGGCCGTTCTCCTGCGGTCCGTGAGACAGACAATGCTGGTGCAATGTGTCTCGCCAGCGCCGAAAACTCGGCGGCCACCGGGAAATTCCGGGGCAAATTGCGGGCAGTTCTGGCCAGACTAAGGCAGGCCGTATCGGCCAAGATAATTTGACATTAACCACGATGGTTCGCAGGCAACGCTAAAAATGGCATTGCGCCTCCATGTAATATTATGGAATGGCGCAGACTAACTGCTTATTTTTTTGGGGTGTTCTTCTATCACGGCCGCGTGACCGCTTGAGCAAGACTTCACGCGGCAGTGATCGGCCAGTCAAAAGCGCTCGAGATCAGATCTCGGGGCGGACGAAATCGCCGCTCTCATTGTCCATGATCCACAATTCACCGGTGGAGATATCAAACCAGGCGCCATGCACCGCCAGCCGACCCTCTTCTTCCAATTCGGCGACATAGGGGAAGGTGCGCAGATTTTGGATCGAGTTGCGGATCGAGATGCGTTCGAGCGCTGTTTCGCGCTCGGCCGGGGTCATCAAGCCATTGCCGCTGAGCTGGCCGGGCAGGTCGCCCAGCATGTTCATCCACTTGCCGATGAAGTCGCCGGTGTCGAGCGGGCGCTGGTCGGTCGCCAATGCGGCGCGAATGCCGCCGCAGCGGCCATGGCCCATGATGACGATATTGGCGATATCCAGCGCCTTGACGGCATATTCAATGCCGGCCGAGGTGCCGTGCTGGCCGCCATCGGGCTGATAGGTCGGCACCAGATTGGCGACGTTGCGCAGCACGAAGAGTTCGCCCGGCCCCGCATCGAAGATCATCTCCGGCGCGGCGCGGCTGTCGCAGCAGGCGATAATCATGGTTGTGGGATGCTGGCCCTCGCTGGCGAGGCCACGAATTCGGCCCTTCTCACGGGCATAACGACCCGCCATGAAGTTGGCGTGGCCTTTGAGGAGATGATCGGGAAAACGATGCATGATTTCTGGATTAGCGATAAGAGCGTTTGAGATCAACTGCTACCATCGCTTCATAGTGCAATAGGGCCATGCATGATTATCTATCGCTTTCTCACCGGTGAAGACGATTCCGCCTTCTGCCACAAGGTCACCAAGGCCCTCAGCGAAGGCTGGCAGCTGCATGGCGCCCCCAGCTACGCTTATGACGGCTTCTCGAAAAAAATGCGCTGCGGCCAGGCCGTCACCCGCCTCGCCAAGGATCAACCCTACGATCCCGACAAAAAGCTGGTGGATTTCTAGTGCAGCTTCGCCGCCGCGTCCCCCATTGCATGGCCCAGGTCTGGAATGGGGTGGAGGCTGTGTGAGAACTCGTAGCGCCTTATCGAGCCGGATACCGGCGATGGCGTGAGGTGTTTCCTCTCACCCCTTCATCGCCTTGAGGGTGGTGTCGACACCGGCGACTGCAATGGCTCGCTTG